>CAZNFE010000056.1:1215-11444 GCA_964571945.1 uncultured Pseudomonadales bacterium | reverse complement strand
GAAACTCGAATTGCTGTTCAAGGGACAACGGAATCTGACCGAGTTCGATACCCTGGTGCCAGGTCGATTTCAAACGCTCAGTTCCGGCCGTCGGGTTACCTATGCAGAAGAAATTGACGCGAAAGGTGTGTTACATAACGTTTTTATGACTGAGTTTAAAAACCAGCAACAGCAGGGACCAAAAGATACGACGATCATTCTGGCGAATTCAGGAAACCTGGTAGTTGACAAGGAAACGCGGAATCGGTTTTTACTGTTGAAAAATGGATCCAGATACTCGGGCATACCCGGTAGCGCAGATTATCAGGTAATTGATTATGAGGAATATGGGCAGTTACTTGCCAAAGAACATGCAGCAGCGAGAAAACCTCGTAGTACGTCTATCCCAACAATTGAGTTATGGCGTAGTTCAACTTTGATGAATTTATCGGAATTGCAGTGGCGAATTTCAATCATTCTGTTAGTCCCGATACTTGGTTTAATGGCAATCCCATTCTCAAGAGTAGATCCAAGACAAGGTCGCTTCAGTCGACTGGCTCCAGGGCTGACATTGAGCTTTCTCTATATGATGCTTTTGTCAGCGACACGTGCTGCCGTTGAGAAAGAGCAGTTACCTATCAGTGTTGGGCTATGGTGGGTGCATATTGTATTTCTGGTCATCAGCATCGGACTACTAAAAATGAAACGATTTACGATCGTGAAGGAAGAGAATCAGTTGTGAAGATACTGGATTACTATCTAGCGGCTACTGTCACCGTAGCAATTGCCCTGGTGATATTTGGTTTGTTGGGTATTCTCACGCTATTTTCAACCATGGACGAAATGGACAATATCGGAGGCGGATATAATTTTCTGGGCGTAATTTCCTACATTGCGTATACAACACCCAGACGTTTTTACGATCTAATCCCTTACTGTAGTTTTATCGGCTGTTTACTGGGGCTTGGTGTGCTTGCCAATAACAGTGAATTAACCATAATTCGTGCATCCGGTGTATCTGTACTCAGAATATCAATGGCAGCCATTCTTCCGGTACTCGCTCTAACGATTGTGGGGATGGCGGTCGGCGAGTACGTTGTGCCGGACAGCGAGCGAACTGCTCAAACAGATCGCGAAAGTGCCATGTCAGATCAAATCAGTTCTGAATTTGGATTCTGGCACAGAGAAGGTGATGTTTTCATGCACTTTGCCCGAGTTGAGGCAGACGGATCACTAGTGGGAATCAGTCAGTATGAGTTTGATCAGCATCGACAGCTCCGGCAGACCCTGTTTGCCAATAAAGCAACGTTTCATCATCCGTCAGGTGAAAGTTCCTGGTGGGCACTGGATGGTGTCTCTCTGAGTGACGTTTCTGATGATAATATCCTGACCAACCAGCAAAGAATGATCCGTTGGAATTCGACCCTTGACCCGGAATCGTTACGCAGCGAAATTCTGGTGGAACCCGATAAAATATCTATCATGGATTTAAAATCCAGGATAGCCTATCTCGAGGCACAGGGATTGAGCAGCGTACCCCATCAACTGGCTTTCTGGAGAAAACTCCTGCAACCGCTGGCTACAATTGCCCTGGTGTTTATCGCTATCACGTTTATCATTGGGCCACTGCGAGAGGTTGCTATGGGTGTCAGAATCGTTGCTGGCATGATGACAAGTATCGCGTTCAAATTTCTACAGGATCTGCTGACACCAGCGAGTATCGTATTTGGATTTTCCCCGGTGCTAGCAACGCTTATTCCCATCGGGCTCTGCTTTGTGTTTGGTATCTATCTGATCCGGAAAGAGTTCTAGTAGTATGCTACCCGATCTAACAGAATGGTCACTGCGCCCTGAACGGTGCTGCTTCCTGGTTAGTCTAATCCCGATTGTGTTAATATGTGGCACAGTTTAGAGCTACAAACAGAGCACCACTTATAACAATCCTCGGGCAGTGCCGGAGGTGTTTCGATGGGTGCCCCCTCAACGGGGGCAACGATCGATGAAAGCAACAGAGATCGCGGACATGCACGCAGCAACCTCCATCATTGATCAAGCATCGATAACCCGATGGAAGAAGCGGAGGTGTTCACTTTCGATAGTGGAGGTGAATGGCGAATTGCCTGCCATCGCGGTTACCAAATCCCCTACGTGTTCTGATGAACCGAGGTAGTAAACCAATGGGCATATCAGCACTACTCCTGATACTTGCTGGTGTGCTTCTGAATGCCCTGGCGCAGTTTGCCCTCAAGGCGAGTGTCAACGATGTGGGTGTGATCAATATTGGTATTGAAACGGTACCGGTCTTAATTCGACTCGCCGGTAATCTGTGGCTGTGGTTAGGGTTGAGCTGTTACGGCATCAGCGTCATTGTATGGATTCTTGCACTCTCCAGGGTTGATGTGACCATCGCTTATCCAATGTTATCCATAGGTTATATTGTCAATGCTCTGGCAGCCCAGGCTTTTCTGGGTGAGAGCCTCAGCACCCAGCGCATCATTGGCATCGGCATTATTATTGTTGGGGTTTTCTTCCTTGCGAGGTCTTAGGCGGTGATTCCATTTACTCGCCCCACACTTGGTGATGAAGAAATCGAGGCAGTGGTCGCTGTCTTGAAATCCGGTTGGATAACAACCGGCCCCAAAGTCACTCAACTTGAAGCGGAATTAGCCAGATATATCGGTGGTGGGGTCCAGATTCGACTATTCAACTCAGCCACCAGTGCCCTGGAAGCGGCACTATTGGCTTCTGATATTGGCCCCGGTGATGAAGTCATTGTCCCAGCCATGAGTTTCGTGGCCTCTGCCAATGTAGTTTTACGGGTAGGGGCTACGCCTGTTTTTGTCGATGTAGAGCTTCAGAGCAGGAATCTAAGTGCCCGGTTAGTTTCCTCTGCTGTTACACCACGTACCAGGGCGATCATGCCAGTTCACTTCGCCGGTTTACCAGTTGACATGGATCCCTTGTATGAATTAGCAGCAAAACATCAATTGCTGGTGGTTGAAGACGCAGCCCAGGCAATTGGTTCGCGCTACAAAGATCGCATGATCGGAAGTAGCGGCAACCCGGTGTGTTTTAGCTTTCATCCGAATAAAAATATGACAACAGTGGAAGGAGGTGCACTCGCTACAAATGAACCAGATCTGGCCAGACGTCTTGAACTAATTCGTTTCCATGGCATCGAAAGGGGAGACGATGACCAGATAAGTGTTCATGAGTGGGGCGGCAAAATGAACATGCCGGATGTTGGCGCTGCGCTCGGATTGGTGCAATTGACCAGGCTTGCTGATTTTAACAAACAACGGAAAAATCTGGCAATGCGATACCTGAATGAATTACCCAGACATCCAGCGATTGTGCTTCCCGGATACAGTGAAGGGCATAGTTGGCATATGTTCTGTGTTAGTCTCGATAGTAGCCAGCTAGGGTTGAGTCGTCAGGAAGTAATGACATTTTTTCGCGAACGAGGGATCGCGTTGGGCATTCACTATCCTGCTATGCATCTGTTCCCTCTGTATCGTCGTTTGGGTTACAAAGAGGGTGACTTTCCCATCGCAGAGCAGATAGGTAATCAGACATTAACCTTACCACTGTTTCCGACGATGCAAAATCGCGAACTTGAACAGGTGTGCGACGTTTTTAAAGAACTGATCGGCAAGGCAGAATGAATACTATGGATAAGAGTAGAGAAGCGCCTGGCTTAGATAATAGTCGAGCGGGTGAAGCACGCATCTCTATAGTGATCCCGATCTTCAATGAGGAACAGGTGCTGCCAAAGCTATTTGAACGACTCTATCCGGCATTGGATGCCATGCAACGAGTCTACGAAGTTATATTTGTAGACGATGGCAGCAAAGACAAATCTGTCGCTTTGCTGAGACAGCAGTACCAGTCCCGGCCAGACACCACCAGGGTCATCCTGCTTCGAGCAAACGCGGGTCAGCATACTGCTATCATGGCAGGATTTGGGCAGGTAAGAGGCGAATATGTGATTACACTGGATGCCGATCTGCAAAATCCACCTGAAGAAATCCCAAAATTGGTTGCCGAGATGGATGCAGGACACGACTATGTCGGAACAATCCGGCGCAAACGAAATGACAAAAGATGGCGCCACTTTGCTTCAAAGTTGATGAATGTGTTGCGAAGCTACATAACCAATATCGTGATGACCGATCAGGGCTGTATGTTTCGTGGCTATCACCATGCCATCGTTGACGCAATATTGGATTCCAAGGAAGCTGAGACTTTTATTCCCGCGCTGGCGTTTCTCTATGCTGGCAATCCGATTGAAATTGTCGTCGACCACGAAGCACGAGCAGCCGGTGAATCCAAGTATTCACTGTTCAAACTAGTTCACCTGAACTTTGATCTGGTGACAAGTTTCTCGATCGTACCTCTGCAGGTTTTTTCACTAATCGGCATGTCGGTGTCGAGTATTTCCCTGTTATTCGTGATTTATCTGGCGATACGGCGATTGTTGATAGGACCGGAAGCCGAAGGTGTATTTACGTTGTTTGCGATCGTCTTCTTTATACTTGGTATTTTGTTATTTGCTGTTGGGATACTCGGAGAGTACATCGGTCGAATATATACCCAGGTTCGTGAACGTCCGCGTTATTTGGTGAGTTCTATTTTGGAACAGTCAGAGGCCAGTTGGGGAAAATCAGACGGATGAAGCAAACTGCAGTCGTATTTGCTTATCATAACGTGGGTGTCTGTGGATTAGAGGCTGTCCTGGCCAATGATATTGATGTCAAGCTGGTCGTGACACATGGGGACAATCCGGACGAGAATATCTGGTTCGACAGTGTGGCAGAACGTGCGGCATTGAACAATTTGCCAGTGATCTGTCCCGCCGATCCCAACACAAGTACGACTATCAAATCGATCAAAGCACTACAACCAGACTGGATATTTTCTTTTTACTATCGTTTGTTACTGAGTAAGGCGTTACTGGAAATTCCTGCTCAGGGTGCGCTCAATCTGCATGGATCTTTACTCCCCGCTTACCGTGGCCGTGTGCCTGTAAACTGGGCAATCATACATGGGGAACGACAATGCGGTGCGAGCCTGCATCGTATGGAAACCAAACCCGATGCCGGTGCCTTAATCGATCAACAAGCCGTACCGATCCTGCAGAATGATACCGCCTACCAGGTATTCCAAAAAGTTACGTGCGCCGCTGAAATCGTACTGATGCGGTCCCTGCCTCAGCTCCTGCAAGGCAGCCAGCATGAAGTACCTCTTGATCTTTCCGCAGGGAGTTACTTTGGTGGACGAAAGCCTGAAGATGGCTTAATCGACTGGTCTAAGCCTGCCAGCGAAATTCACAACCTGATTCGCGCGGTAGCACCTCCATTCCCGCCTGCCTTTTTTGATGTTGGTTCGCATCGTTTGCATATTTTACATAGTTACAATATTGGTGAAGATGCCGAAAAACCGGTGGCTCGCTTATACTGGAACAACCAGAAATGTTATGCAGATTGTGTCGACGGTTTTCGATTCCAGATAACCGATCTGACCGTGGATCAAAGAAGCACCACGCGGGATTCCTTTGAACATTTATTTGGCAGCGAGTTGCTGCTCTCCTAATACCGCCATTGAAATTTGGAAATTACCATCATGAATGTATTAATACTGGGTGTTAACGGCTTTATCGGTCATCACCTATCGCAAAGAATTCTTGAGAACACAGACTGGAATATCTTTGGTATGGATATGCAATCCAACCGTCTCGGAAGAATTATTGACCACCCGAATTTTCATTTTTTTGAGGGAGATATAACGATTAACCGTGAATGGATTGAATACCATGTTAAAAAGTGTGACGTCGTTATACCGCTGGTGGCTATCGCTACGCCCGTAACTTACGTGGTCAATCCACTCGCTGTTTTTGAATTGGATTTTGAAGCCAACCTGCCGATTGTCAGAGATTGCGTGCGGTATAAGAAACGTGTGATCTTTCCTTCGACATCCGAGGTCTATGGCATGTGTGAAGACCAGGAATTTCACCCATACGAGTCTAATCTTGTGCTGGGTCCACTGAATAAGCCGCGCTGGATATACTCCTGCGCCAAACAACTGATGGATCGCGTGATTGCAGCCTATGGACAACAACAGGCGCTGGACTATACGCTATTTCGACCGTTTAACTTCATCGGTTCCGGGTTGGATAGCCTGCACGCGCCAAAAGAAGGGAGTTCAAGGGTCGTTACCCAATTTGTAGGCCATATTGCCAGGGGAGAAGATATCAAGCTGGTCGATGGCGGGATTCAGCGTCGCAGCTTCACAGACATCAGTGACGGGATCTCAGCGCTGCTTAAAATAATTGAGAACAGAGAAGGGATTGCCTCCGGCAGAATCTATAATATTGGTAACCCCGCCAACGATCTTTCTATTCGAGAGTTAGCGGTGTTAATGCTTGAGATCGCCAAAGAATTCCCCGAATACCAGCATGGTGCCGGGGAAGTTAATCTGGTGGAAGTTAGTTCTGACGATTACTATGGTGAGGGGTACCAGGATATCAAAACTCGAGTACCCTTTATTGAAAATACCATGCAGGATCTGGGCTGGGCACCGGCAATTGATGTTAAAAATGCGCTGCGCAGTATATTTGAATACTACCGTCATGAAGTGGGTGATGCACAAGCCCTGATTGATACCTCACCAGATTCAGCATAGCATGCAAATAGCGCTCAAAGTCGATATCGATACGTATCGTGGTACCTTAATTGGTATTCCCAGACTCTTGAAACTGTTTGGCGATTTCAACGTGCGTGCGACATTTTTTTTTAGCCTGGGACCTGATCATACAGGCCGGGCAATTCGTCGGGTAATGAGACCCGGATTTCTATCCAAAGTACAGCGAACTTCCGTCACGGAGCACTATGGATTCAAAACTCTGCTGTATGGTGTGCTCTTGCCTGGCCCTCATATCGGTCGCAAGGCGGCACATCTGATGCGTGCAGTACGGGATGCTGGTCATGAGGTGGGTATTCATTGTTATGATCACGTTCGCTGGCAGGATTTTGTGGCGTCCCGTGATGAAAAATGGACCCGCCGGGAATTTGATCGCGCCGTGAATGCGTTCGTAGATGTATTTGATGCCCCACCGACTACCCATGGTGCTGCCGGTTGGCAATTGAATTCGCATCTGTTGCGGGCAGAAGAGGATAACGGATTTCATTATGCCTCGGATACTCGTGGTAGAGGACCTTTCTTACCTGATCTAAAGGGTATCGAGTATAACTGTGTACAAATACCAACGACCTTGCCGACACTGGATGAATTGATCGGCCGTAACCATATGACAGCCGATAACGTCGACGAAACCGTATTTCTTGCCAGCCGTGAACCTTTGCCTCATGGGCATGTTTATACACTCCACGCTGAGTTGGAAGGTATGAAGTTGCTGCCGGTGATGGAACAGTTGTTGAATTCATGGCGTGAGGCGGGTGATGACATTGTGACGATGGATTCAATTTATCAATCACTTGACGCGGCAAATCTCCCACGAAAAGAAATTGTCATGGGTGAAATAGAAGGGCGCTCCGGGCGACTGGCAGTGGAGGCGAATGAATGAATCACTTTGTCTGTCACCTGACAGGAGAGTCTCGATTTTCTAACTTGCCTGGTGCCGGTGTTCGTTCGTCGGTGATACTCCGGACTCTTACTGGAAGGGGCTCTTCCGATCGATTCGAAAGACGAAAGCTTCTTCACATGGAGCCTCCGCAGGCGGTTCGATCTCAAGACCATTAATGGTTTGCGACCAATTGACCGCCACTTCACTCCCTAGCAGGCAAACGTTTTCGATCTCACCATCATAGAGTCTTTTTAAAGACTTGATGGCAAATGGTCTGGTTGGCCAACCCAGACAGGTGGCATAAAGCTGATTATCTCTGGCGGTGAAACGGATATCCGCGGGTGTATAGTGCACTTCATTACGTTCACTGAAGTCGCCATCAGATTTCATGCTGGTGGGACCTTCTCCATAGGAGACCCAGGGCACTGTATCAAAGATCGCTTCACCATTGATCTGCAACCAGTCACCGATGGCCTGCAGGCACTTTTTTGCTTGTTCCGGAATTGAACCGTCCGCCTTCGGACCAACATTCAGCAGCAGATAACCATTTTTACTCACGTTATCAATCAGATTGTGGATCAGTGTGCTGGGCTTCTTAAAACCCGCATCCGACACAAATGACCAGGCACCCTGATCATCTATTGAAGTATCCGTAATCCAGTCGTGGTAGGTAAGACGGTTCATGCTGCCCAGTTCATAGTCGATAATCGCACTGCCGGTCACCAGATCCTGTCCTTTATAGGTGACTGCGAGTTCTCGACCCCACTCCTGTTCCTTGTTGTAGTAGTCCGCGAGTAGGTTTTTTCGGTAATCTTCCTGTATGAACCTGAGGCCAAAATCGAACCACATCAGGTCCGGTTGGTAGGCATCCATTACTTCATCGATCTTGGTGCGCCAGAACTGGTGGAAAGATTCCGGCGGGCGGTCCTGTTGGCGCCATTCCACAAACTGGTTCGGGTAATCCCCGCCCGGTAGCCCGTCAAGATTGTGCATGGGTCCATACAGACCAGCGTATTGTGGCTCGGAAACATCACAATCAGAGCGCCAGTGGGGGTAAAACCACCATTGCTCAAAATGATGAAATGCTGTCATAAAACGCATACCCGCACCACGGATCGCTTTCTCGAGTTCGCCCGTCACATCTCTGCCGGGTCCCATTTTGGCTGCATTCCAGGGATTAACCCTGCTGTCCCACATGGAAAACCCATCGTGATGCTCTGCGACCGGACCGGCAAAACGAGCGCCTGACGACTTGAAAATTTCCGCCCATTCATCCGCGTTAAAATTCTCTGCCCTGAATAACGGGATCAGATCCTTGTAACCAAATTTGCTGGAAGGTCCATAGGTTTTTTCGTGAAAGTCATACTGGGAATTGCCCTTTCGGTACATATTATGAGCATACCAGGAGCCGTTAGGGCCGCAGGCGGGGACGGAATAGACTCCCCAGTGGGTATATATGCCAAACTTGTCTCTGCGAAGCCATTCCGGCGTACTATGCCTGCGTAGTGATGCCCAGGTTGCTTCATATCGTTTTTGCATAGGATCCCCTCCTAGGCATTCACCTCCGCACGAATGTCGGTCAGAAAATTAACCATTGCCTCGCTCACCTCTGCGGGTTTCTCTTCCTGTACCCAGTGACCCGCACCCTCAATGAGTTGTTTACCTCGCAAATCGGCAAAAGATGCATCCTGAAGATTATAGGAATCAGCGGTGAATTGCAGTACCGGGTCCTGCTTACCTGCCACAAAATAAGCAGGTACCTGTATTTGTGCTTCGTTGAGCCAGGGAGCCAGCGTTGGTATACGTGCCATGTTTCTATACCAGCTAACGGGACCGCGGAATCCGGATTCGGTGTAGCTGGCGACATAGTAGGCATGATCCTCCTCAGTGAAAGCCGAAGATAACTTCCCGGGCGGCGGACCGTCGCCAAACATATTGGCACTTCTGGGTCTGACAGCAGCGCTGGCAGCCGTGTCGTCCCGAATGCCATTGAAGAAGCGCATGGTTCGATCGATATCCGCTTCGAATTCACGTTCCACGATGCCAGGCACCTGAAAATAGCGGATGTACCAGAAGGTTTCATCCAGGCCGGGAGGATTGATGATCCATGGGCCAATGGGTAGACAGGGCACCGATAGACCCATTACGCAATGCATTCGATGGGGGTAGAGCAGTGCTGTATACCAGGCAACGATGCAGCCCCAGTCATGGCCTACCAGATAGAATTTTTCTTCACCACCATTGGTTAATGCATCGGCAAGACCGATCACATCAGCGGTGAGTTCAAGAATATTGTAATCCTCGATTCTTTCCGGACAGGTACTTGCACCATAGCCTCTCTGATCCGGCACTGCGACTCGAAATCCGGCTTGTTTCAGCGGTTCGATCTGGTGTCGCCAGAGGTACCAGCAGCGAGGGAATCCGTGCAGCAAGATCACCAGGGGACCGTCCCCTTCGGTGATCGTGCGAAGCGAGATCCCGTTGCTCTCAATAATCTCCTGATGTCGTCCTGCAGCATCCAGCATGTGCGTTCCCCGAACTCTTGTGATCGATGAATTCATTAGATCACGGAATCCCAGGTTATTGAAAGCGAAAACCCCCGGCTTTGCCGGGGAGATTCACTCGTGCCATCCATGGCACTCGCCTTTCAGGCAGCCTTCGGCTGTGC
>CAZNFE010000056.1:0-1115 GCA_964571945.1 uncultured Pseudomonadales bacterium | reverse complement strand
AGTTCTCATTCTTCCCGTATCTGCAAATAGAAAAGGAACCTCATGGGTTCCTTTTAGGTTTAGCGGATGGAGAGATTCACTCGTGCCATCCATGGCACTCGCCTTTCAGGCAGCCTTCGGCTGTGCAAAATGGCTATCCTGCCATTTTGTCGAACTGCGAGAGTTCTCATTCTTCCCGTATCTGCAAATAGAAAAGGAACCTCATGGGTTCCTTTTCTATTTGGCGGAGGGGGAGAGATTCGAACTCTCGGACCTGTTACAGTCGCTGGTTTTCAAGACCAGTGCATTCAGCCGCTCTGCCACCCCTCCGGAGGCTGCGCAATATTACCTGATTACAAATCTCTGTCAATCCGGTATCTTGCATGGGATCATAGCGTTTTCATTTCGAGAGTTGGAATCCAGCTTTTATGTCTGAGTTGATTTTGATTTTCCTTGTCGGGCTGGCTGCTTTTTACTGGTTATCGGTGGCCAGGTGTAAAGAGATTGCAACTGTTGCAGCCAGACGAGAATGTCAATACAACGATGTACAATTGCTGGACCAAACAGTGCAACAGGTTCGTGTATCCGCAAGTCGTGACTCCAACGGATCATGGCGAATCTGGCGCCACTACAAATTCGATTACTCTGTGGAAGGTGATGATAGACAGGGTGGTGAGGTCGTTCTGCTCGGTCACCATGTGATTCGCACGTATCTTAGCCTGCCGCCGCTGCATTGATGATTCAGTAGCAGGCGGCCCTTCAGGAGTCAATCATCTTGTTATAGGTTTGGAGGTGTCTTTCCGCCATCAGGTGGTTGCCCTCCAATTCATATAGGCGAGCCAGGTTGTGATGAGAATCAGCAAATGAAGCCGCTGCGGTATAGGCTTCAATAGCCTCACTGATTTTGCCCATATCTTCCATCAGCGTACCCAGATTAAAGGCAGCGAGCACATTCTGAGGTTCTACAGCAATGGCAGTTCTGTAATATTGCTCTGCTGCCTCATATTCGTCCGCCTCCTGGGCAAGTCGCCCGAGGTTGGTATAGGCATCCGAGTGGTTCGGATTCATTTCAATCGCCTTCAGGTACGCTGCTGGCGTATCTGCAGGATCGACTGCTTCGTGATCAAGCCCGGGAT
>CAZNFE010000055.1:0-11584 GCA_964571945.1 uncultured Pseudomonadales bacterium | reverse complement strand
GATGTATTGAGGGAGCACTTGATTAGCACGCAGCGTAAAAGTCAACCTGTTGTAGTCGTCCCCAGCCGAAGGCATGGTGCTGATCTGGCCCGGCAACGATCCCATCGAGTTGGATTGGCTCATCGGCACTTGGATCGACAAGGATGGCGTCAGCGTCGTGAAAACCGATTGCCAATGGTGCGTGTTCCGAATTGAACTGTTGATGCAAGGCAGGGATAGGTGTTCATTGAATCTTTAGATGCCTTAACTATCGGTTTCGCAGTGATCTGTTTCTCAGCTACGGGTATATCAAAACCAAGTTGACTGAATCTATCCTTGAGCTCTGCAGCGGAATTTATTGCAGGGATTTTGGTGATTGCCGTCATGATAACAACCCTAATCTGCGTGCAATGTCTTCGAGTATGATCCGGTCACTGTCAGGTCGCGGTTTGACCCCGGGCGGAGCATGGCAATCGGATAAAGTGCCGCATATCTGCAAAAACTGTGCTGCGCTGTATTTGTATGAAGGAACAGGATCACGAAACACGAATTGACCCAGATACTGCAGAAGATCATTCAGAACGTAGAATTCAGGATCACCATTTAGCCAGCATTTATCTCTCTGAGCGAATAGCTCCGGTGCAAATGAGGATAATCCCAACAGATAGTCACTGCCATAAATGACCATGTCGATGGCAAGATCATTACCTGTTAACACCATAAAATCCGGACGTTTTTTATCCCTGATTACCAGTCGTTCCCACTCCAGAGTGCGATCCAGAGAGGAGTGTTTTGCACCCATGCAGTTCGGCATGTCCAGCAATTTGCTCCATGTCGTGATATCCAGAATACGTCCATAAGGTACGAACTGGGCACCCAGCTCAAATCCTATGAATTGCTCTGCTGAACGTGTGATCTCTTTAATCGCCTTCAGCCAATCAATGTTCTCAAGCATATTGAGTCCCCAGGAGGGAAACACCACGGGGACTCCGCCGTGAAGAATTACTTCATCCACTGCTTGCCGGTAGGCAGCAAGGTTGAACGAATCTCCCTTACTGTCAACTACACAAGCGCCAGCCACGAATTGTTTACAATGCCCGGTTGTGATTTCCAGAACTTTGAGTCTGTCCTCCGGGTTAATGTACTGAATGGAGCCTGTATCCATATTTACGGCCGGAATCAGATCGCTTAAAACTGTTCGTTCCAGATGTGAATTGAAACCTGACCAATCGATTGATCCGTCCTGATGAAAAGGCAGGAAAACTGCTGACATTCCAGTAATGGCGCGCTGCTTTCGTATAAGTTTAAGGGGATCGATGTAATTGCTCATTATGATTCACAGCACTTTAGCGTACGTTATGATGTTATTGGTACCTGTCCTTACAGTCAGCGCGTACTGCCACTATTTACCAGGGACGCCTGTCAATTGCATTATCAAGCCATTGATGGCAATTGATCCAATGTAATTTCATACAGCAGCTGGTCGCCATTTTTCTCTCGCACGAATTCTTCAATCACAGTGTCCGCCATTCGCACTACCTCGTGACCAATACTCCCTGCAATGTGTGGTGACAACCAGACATTTGGCAAATGATACAGCTCGCTTTTCTGGTCCGGAGGTTCAGAGTCGGTGACATCCAATAGTGCAGTGATATCTGGTCGTTGTTTCAAAACCTTTATCATAGCAGGCTCATCGACGGTTGCACCGCGACCAGTATTGATAAAGATACTATTCGATTGCATGGATGCGAATAACTGTTCATTCAGCATCTTCTCTGTTTCGGGAATATTTGCCAGGTGATTACTTACCACGAGTCCTTGCTTAAATGCATGCGCCAGATCAACCCTGGTAACTCCCAGTTGCTCTGCCTGCCGGTCTGACAAATAAGGGTCAAATACACGAATATCGACATCATAATCTGCCAGTCGACGGATGACGTTTCTGCCTACCATTCCGGCACCCAGAATCGATATGCTGATGTCATAGTTACCGGGCATGTTGGTTTGAATCCAGCCACCGGGCCCCTGATCATGTAGTCTTCGATTCGCAGCAAAGAAACCTTTGGTTGCCAATGAAATTTGTGCCACGGTGAACTCGGCGACCGGAATAGCATTTGCAGCCCAGGCAGAAATCACCCTTATGCCATTACGCAGCAGAGGCTCCGCAAAGTATTTCACAGTTCCTGCACCATAAAAGACTGCTTTCAGGTTTGGCAGCTTTGACAAATCCTCGTCATATAAACGAGGCATTCCCCAGGTGGAAAAGATGTACTCTATATCCGAGAGGTCAGCTACCAGATCATCAAAGTTGTCTCTGTTGACTGTGGTCGGGTAGAGCTGGCTGAGTGATTCGATACGCTTGACACGTGAATCCGGGTACACAGATGTGAGCAGGTGAGGGTAATTACAAAAAAAAGCGGTGTGGGGATTTGTCACTGGACTGTCACCTCCCTGATCAACTGTGCAAGTGTTGCTGCGTCTCTTCGCGTATTGTCAGGATCATCGTCTTTGGAGAATTCCAGACAGGCACATCGATCTCCGGGTGCCTGGTTCGCTAATCGCAGGTAGTTTCGCCACCGTTCGATACCACTTTCCAGAATGTGCCGTTCGCGGTAACTGGGCCACCAGTGAAAAACGTGCATGGAGGACAACTTACCGGCATCGATTATTCCCTGAAGACCAGCCATGCAGTAGTCTGCGTCCCTGCCATCAGGTGGTTGCCAAAAACTATAGATATTCGAATGATCAACGGCTTTCAGCAACTTCAATGCAGATTCATTGGTATCGGTGAGTGTTCCCCGATGATATTCATAGGCGATCTTGATGCCTTCGTTTGCTGCCAGATCTGCGATGCGTCGACTGTCTTCGATGGCCACGTGCCAATCTTGCTCAGTCGATTCCGCGCTTGGTTTTTTCCCCGCCCAGATCCTGATAACCGGCGCTTCGAGTATGGTAGCGGTCTCAAGGATCTCTTCAAAATAATGAGTTTGACTGTCACTATTCAGAAAATAGTAGGATCCATAGGCTGCAACACTGAGTCCTGCTTCCCTTGTCATCAGGGATACCTGGCGGGCATGTGAAGAATCTGTTGGTGGAACATGAACATCAGCACCCCACTCAATGCATTTCAAACCGCAATCAATACACAAATCAATGATGTTTTTTGGCGCTAGATTTCTGAATGAAACGGATACCAGACCACTTTTCACGACAATTCCCTGACAACTATTTGTACGTGGATTCGACAACTCATACTCTGTCATCTGTTACCAGACAGTGCAAATAAATTATCGAAGGATCTTTCTGCAGGAATCCGGATCAGCAAAAGATTGGACCGAGTTAGCTTGTCCACAAAAGTGTCAATACCGATGGTCTCCTCCCTGTGTGATAATCGGAATTGAAGTGATTGCAGATCGCATTGAGGGCAGCTATCCTTTTTTTTTTGAAAGTATTGCTGTGGGTTTGCTCTGTGATTTGTAGTGTAAAGATTGGCAGATCCAGTACTGAATCGAAAGAAGTGTATAAATACAAGTTATGGAAATGAAATGGCAATGAAGAATCATGCGGCTCTGGCAACCCACCTTACGGAATTTGTTCAGATGCAGCTGGAAACGATTGAAAGCCGATATTTTCCGAATTTACAGTTACCGACTTTGTTTGCCGGGCACCCCATGGGAGCAGACGTCAAAGGTGATCTGGTATTCGTGCTGGGTCTGTTACATGAACTTGGGATTGATCAGGTGTCGGATCTGGATATCGCCGAGACAATCGCTGCTATTCTGCGTGATCTGAGGGGTGAAGATACGCACAGCTTCTATTCTTATCGGGTCGCGGAAACGCTGCTGCGATTCGGTAAGTTTCAGGGCAATCCGTTGTTGAAGAATTTCAGCACAAAGGATCGTGATAATGTTGCAACGGCCTGTGATTCGACCAGCATGATTGCAGCTCTGGGGAAGAACCTGCCGCGCAATTATGTTGCTGTACTCACACGCTGCGAGACAGCACGAAAAGCGCTGGGGATTGAGGTTCCGAACGATCAACTGGGTGACTTGATCGCGGGCACCAGAGATCTCCTGTCTGCTAATCCACTCGGTTTTATTGATGACTCCAATGATGGAGCGGGGCGCTATGACATATATTCTGCAGATATCTATCTATTCACTGAACCTTTTTCAGATTCACTCGGAGAAATCTGGCAGCAAGGATTTCGAAATGTATTGGATCTGGTGGAACACACGCTGACTTCAGATGGTACAGCGATTCCATGGGGCAGATCAACAGGGGCCCTGGGATTATGTATCACGATCGAGACAGGTGCGCTGGCACTGGCTCGTCAACTTGCATCCAAACCAGAGAGCTGGGTGAGATATGCGATTGATGCAGCCAATCGACTTGACAGCTGGTTTTCGGAAGGCTTGATCAGTGCACATCAATATCGATCTGCTTTTGCCTATCGCGGCCCGCAAAGAAGGATCCAGATGAGTTTCGATATACTGGGTAAGTTACTGCAAACGGCCATTGAACTTCGCAAGATCAGTGGCCCGGTGTCGTCAACTAGCGAAGACGTCTATCTGAACCATGATGAACTACTGCCTTTGTCCAAACAGGACAATGCCGCAGTATGGAGCTATCGCAGTGATCAGCAGCGTTTTGTGTTACCGCTGGTTGGTTCGATCGGTAGCGATTATCTGCCTGTACCCAGGAATCCCGGATTGCTTGAGTATCCTGTCGACTGTGATCTGGCAACGGGAGTTCCTGTTATCACCAGGGATAATGTCAGGTATATTCCGGCGATGTTGCCGGACAAAATCGAAAAGAAAGATCAGGAATTACTGGTAAGCTGGAACAGATTGACATCGCTTTCCAGGCGACTGGAGGGGCAACCATCGTCTCTGACTGGCTCGGTGGAATGTCGATACCTGGTTGATGGTGCCACGATTGGCATGCAGTACCGGTTAATGTTTGGTGACAAACCTGATGGCATTACCATTCAAGTGACTGAATTGGTGAATCGACCTCTCAAAGTAGAATTTGATGCGGATCTTCCCAACAATAGTAGTAGTGTCGGCGTGCTGGGAATCAAAGACTATCGAAGTTTCTGGGGTGAGTTAGCTCAAGTGCATCAGATGGATATACAACTGAATCGGGAATCGTTTCGTGGTGAAGTAAATCTGTCGGTTCGCATTACACCCAAACTGCGAATTTGCAACACAATTGGAGATCACCATTACCAGCGTAGTCTATACGATCCGATTCAGGATGATGTCTGGGAGATGTTATTTCCGCGTAATTGCTGGCGTGATCTCAGAGCAGCAGCAGAATTTCTGAAACACATCGATCAATTTCATTTGCATTGGCCTGAACATTTTCTGGGTACTAATCTCAGAGCCCATAAAAACATGATCGATTGTATCAAACAGTCAGGTGTACGAATTATCTGGACTCAGCACAACCTGGTACCCCACCACCCGGATCAAAGAGCAAATGCTCATGAAATTTATCAGCTGTGGGCACAGGCTGCTGATGCCATAGTGCACCACAGCGAATCGGGTAAGCAACGGGTTCTGGCTGAATTTCAATTCAATCCGAAGGCTATCCATCGCACAATTCCGCATGGGCATTTCGGCAATTTGATGACAGAAATGCATACTATCGATCGCGCTGCAGTTGAGGCTGAACTTGATCTCCCTCCCTGTAACTTACGCATAGGTATCGTTGGAGCGCCAAGAATTGAGAAAAAAGTACAGTTGTTCATGGAAGCATTTACAGCTTCTTCCAGGAAAGATCTGCAATTGCTGGTCACCAGCCTGCAGGGTGATGAAACCGTCCCGGCAGATTCTCGAATAGTGGCCATGAACTACGAAATGGTGGATAGGGATACATACAATCGGTATCTCAAGGCAATTGATGTACTGGCATTTCCAATCGAGAAAGGCGATCTGTTAACAACCGGTGTGATTGGGGACGCAATTGGTTGCGGTATACCCGGGTTGATTAGCGGGTGGGATTTTCTGTCAGAAAGTTTAGGCGATGCAGGCATCCTCATGGGTGACACCCGGCAGCAGATGACGCGAACAATTGATTCTCTCCAGCTCGAACAAGTGAGATCGGGTGCTGCCGCGGCAGTGGCACTGCAAGATGTTTACGCATGGGAATCCGTGGCACATCAGTTCCTGCTGATGGTAAGGCAGTTGGGTACCAGCAGGTTGTGAGTACCACAATCAGTTTCCTAACGAGCCTGGTCTGCGTGCAATTGGCCTTTAAGACTTATTTCGGCGGCTTTAAAACAATGAGCCTGAGTCATTGCATTCTCAGTGCGGTTTAGGCAGTCCAGAAGAAACTCTTTGAAGAAGGGGTGACCAATTTTCCCGGTCACGTTGTGATACTCTTCACCCGAACTGGTCACGATATAGACGTTGTTCTCACGAACGTCATCTCGTGCAAGATCTACGTACTTGCGTAATTCAATATAACCGTCTGTACCAAGTATCACTGTTCGGCCATCACCCCAGGTTCGCAGTCCATCAGGAGTAAACCAGTCCATTCTGAAGTACCCGGATGCCTGAGTATCACCCAGGATATTGAATTCTCCGAAGTCTTCCAGTTCCGGATATTCCGGATGATTATAGTTGTGGGTTCTGGCAGCAGTGATGGTTGCATCACTTGAACCCGTATAGGCGAGGAACTGCTCCGCCTGGTGACTGCCGATATCAGTGATTATTCCGCCATACATGTTTTTCTGAAAAAACCATTCCGGTCGATGCGGTGCATTTAAACGATGAGGTCCCAACCCCAATACCTGGATGACTTTTCCAATCACGTCCTGCTCGATCAGTTCCAGTGCAAAACAGGCCGCCTCGTTTTGTAATCGTTCGCTGTAACAACACATGTATTTCTGACCGCTCACCTGCACGTTTTGCCGAATCTGGTAGAGCTGTTCCAGGGATGTAAACGGCGCTTTATCCGTGAAGTAATCTTTGCCATGATCCAACACCCGTGCCCCAAGATCCGAACGAAAACAGGGAATCGCAGCAGAAACTACCAGTGATATTTCTTTCGAATCAAGTACTTCCTGTTCCGACCTTGCTACCATTGCGGCAGGGTGCAGTTTGAGGAAATAGTCAATTCGTTGGGGATCTGTGTCAAACACCAATTTGCACTCGGCTCCGGCTTTCGTCAGGTCCGCTGCCATCTCAAAAATGTGGAAATGATCCATTGCGATAACACCAAAAGAAAAGAGCCCCTGTTCGATGGGTGTTTGATGTCTGGCTTGAGGGGCGTAATTCATTCGGGTAATTTCAACAAATGAAAGGGTTGATCCTGCTTGCAAGTCGTTAGGGCAGTTATTGCCTGATTCTACACGCAACCTGTAGATTCACAAGGAAACAGGGGTCAAAAACAGGGGTCAAGTCTTGATATAATACCTTTATGCAGTAACACGCATAAAGGTATTATATCAAGACTTGACCCCTTATCGCACACGCATAAAGGTATTATATCAAGACTTGACCCCTTCTCTTGACCCCTTCTCTCCCAAGACTTGACCCCTTCTCGCTGAATATCGTTCTCAGCATTGAAAAGGGGATACTCCATTTCATTCCAGAAAACTTTCCCGGTGGGACCATCTGTCGGGAGGGTTGCGAGCATCCTGGCGGTAGGATAGGTGACTTCGGGTGCTTGAAGGTTCGGCATATCACGCCCCCAGATAGCCGTATTGGTAGGACCTGGGATGAGCATGTTCACCAGTATATCTGCGTCCGAAACTTCTTTGGCAACTACCCGGGAAGCGGCCCACATGGCTGCTTTCGCTGCTGCATAAGCTGATGTACCCGGCATATCTACTTCTGCATTGCGTGAGATTGTATTGATGATACGGCCGTAGTCTTGTCGCCGCATGTGTGGAATAGCCGCTCTCATACCATTGATACAACCGAATAGATGTATAGCGATATGGTGCTCAAATGCGTCATCTGGTGACCTTTCTACCGTATGCCCATAGCCCAGGCCTGCGTTGTTGAACAGTACGTCTACGCGGCCCGATTGATCAACGGCGAATTCGACCATGGCTTTGACCTGTGCTGCGTCTGAGACATCTGTCCGGATGGTTTGGATGCCATGATCTTTTAATTCGTTGAGTTTATCTTCATTAATATCTGCCGCCACCACAATGGCTCCTTGTTCAGTAAAACCTTCCGCCCAGGCACGTCCGATACCGCTGGCGGCCCCCGTGATGATGATAGTACGTTCTTTTAGCATGATTTTTTTGTCTCTGAATAGGATTTGGTAACAGGTTTACAGATTGTTGAAAGCGAAAACCCCCGGCTTTGCCGTGGGATTGTCATTCTCTGCGCCTCAACTTCCCAGTGATTCCTGAAACTGCATGAAAGCCTCGGTCGTCAAATCAGGACGTTGTAACACCGAGCCGTGGCCAACGTTCTTGAAAACTTCAAGACGCGCATTCGACACTCTTGCAACGAGATCACGACTTGATACCAGATTCGGGTCATGGTCACCGGTTGCAACCAGAATCGGCATCGTTAGAGCTGCTACTACTTCGGGAAGATTAAACTTTGCTGCAGCCGACATTGCCTGAGGTACAGCGTCCGGTGCCTGGTGGACATTCCAGCCCTCTGGCATCGGGAATCTCTCTATGCCTGCTTTTCGCTGCAGTTCCACAGCTTTCTTGCCGCCCTGTTTCTGTGCTTCAACGTCTGCAGCAGCGATACTGGCATCATAGAAGGCAGCCGAGAGTACTCGTGATGGATTCATGGCGCAGTAGGCGAGGGCCGCCCTGGTACCCCATGCCATCGACCAGACATGGCATTGTGCCACAGCGCAGGCATCCAGAATCTGGTTGGCATCATCCGCATATTGTTCGAATGTATATTGAGTGTCCGGATTGTCGGTTACTGAACTTTGTCCAACACCGCGTACATCAAAGCGGATGAAGCGGAACTTGTCGACCAGTCGCGCTATCGCAAAGTCCCACATGCGCAGCGTACAGCCTGCACCATGCCAAAGCAGAACGGCTGGTCCATTGGCAGATCCATCGACTTCGTAGTTTAAAGTTGCGCCCTCAACCCTTAATTTCACTCGCGACCCCCTCGTTGGAACCTGGGCGAAAAACAATCAGAACGTAACCTGTTGTTTTCGACCTTGTGACATGTTGACGATTAGAACAAAAGGTGGTTAATTCTACTCATTCTCAATGTTGATACCATAACAATTCAGAGCAGTCGGATGCCAATGCTTAAACCAGAGTCTATCGCTGATAATTTAACACCCGTACCACAACAACCGCCGAGTACGGCCTGGCCCACAGATGCCTGGCCCAGGCGTGATGCTGAAGAGTTACGAGCTGTCGCTGAGCATGTGAATTCAATATTTGATTTGTCTCCCGCCCAGGGAGTTACCTATGCGCTGCTGATTGTCAAGGAAGGGCAATTGGTGTGCGAGCGATACGCTGCAGGCGCCAACCCCATCTATTTGCAGTATTCCTGGTCGATGGCCAAGAGTATTACTCATGCACTTGTTGGTATATTGGTCCAGCAGGGCAAGATTGATATCTATGCACCGGTAGAGGTAGAAGAGTGGCAGGCTCTGGATGATCCGAGAAGGGAAATTACCATGGATCAGCTGTTGAGGATGTCCAGTGGTCTGGAATTTGTCGAAGACTACATAGATGGTGAGGTGTCAGATGTCATTCCTATGCTGATGCAGCAGGGCAGAGATGACACTGGACTATATGCAGCGGCAAAATCTCTGATCCACCCGCCTGGAAGCTTCTGGTCCTATTCCAGCGGCACAACCAACATCATCTGCAGAATATTGAAGCATATAATTGGTGGCGGACCGAGTGGTATGCTGGCATTTATGCATCGTGAGTTGTTCGAACCACTGGGTATGAATTCCGCAACCCCCAGATTTGATACATCAGGGACGTTTATCGGTTCTTCTTTCCTGTTAGCCACGCCGGAAGATTTTGCGCGGTTTGGATTGCTCTATCTACGTGGTGGCGAGTGGGAAGGCAGGCAGATTTTACCGGCGGAATGGGTGGATTATGCGCGGAGTGAAACCTACCGGGATGAGGAAGTATCCTATGGTGCTCATTGGTGGTTGAGTCTTGATCGAAACTGGTTTTATGCCTCAGGCTATGATGGCCAGCGCATTCTGCTGGTGCCGGATAAAGATCTTGTCATTGTGCGCTGTGGCAGGACCCCGGTAGATGAGATTCAGCATGTATGGGACCACGTAAATGCAATTGCTGACAAGGTGTAAGGCGGGGGGCAGGGATAGGATATGCGCAATCTCGAACAATTCAGAATAGAAACACGGCAGTGGCTGCAAGAGAATTGCCCGCCAGGAGCGCGTGGTCCTGGTCAGGTACCCAATGGCAGTTCAAAGATCGAAATTCACGATCCGGATGTAAAACTCTGGCTCGAAGTGATGGCAGATAAAGGCTGGACTGCACCCACCTGGCCAAAGAAGTATGGCGGTGGTGATCTTACCACCGCTGAATATATGGTGTTGCTGGAGGAAATGCAGGCCATACATGCAAGGCCTCCGCTCATGAATCGTGGCATCGAGATGGTTGGTCCTACCTTGCTGGAATTCGGCACCGAGGACCAGAAACAGCGTTATATACCGGGCATCACAAGAGGTGAGGGGATGTGGTGCCAGGGGTACAGTGAGCCGAATGCAGGTTCTGATCTGGCGAGCCTGCGCACCAGCGCAGTATTGGATGGTGATCATTATGTGATCAATGGGCAAAAAATATGGACGTCAGACGCCCATGAGTCTGATTGGATGTTTATGCTGGTACGTACCGACACAGAGGTGCCCAAGCACGAGGGCATTAGCTTCCTGCTCCTGTCAATGCATCAACCCGGGGTGACGACCCGACAGATTCGTATGATTAATGACGGCGCACATTTTTGTGAAACCTACTTTGATGATGCGATTGCCGCGAAAGATGATCTGATCGGTGGTCTCAATCAGGGCTGGGCAGTAGGCAAACGGTTGTTGCAACATGAAAGATCCGGCATGGAAGTGCTGGTAGCCGGTGGGGCGGGTAGCCGACCCGTTGGTGTGGTGGAAATAGCGCAGCAGTATTATGCTGATGACCATGATCGCATTGCTGATCCCACCGTGCGGGAGGAGGTACTGCTATACGAAATGAACAGACGAGCCCTGCAGCTAACGCAAAGACGCACGGTAGAGGAGTCAACGGATGGCAGAACCCCCGGACCTGCATCATCAATCTTTAAAACTGTCAGTACCGAACTGGAACAGCAGTATTTTGACTTGATGGTTGGATTGCGAGGTACACAGGGCTTCGGATGGGAAGGTGACAGCTTCACGGCGGCAGAGCTACAGACCACGCGAAGCTGGTTATTATCGCGTGCGGCTTCAATTTACAGCGGCAGTAATGAGATTCAGCGAAATATCATTGCCAAGCGGGTACTGGGGCTGCCGGACTAATGTACACGCCGCCTTCATGAATTGTCCGGGCTACCCTCGCGACGGCAACTCAACTGTTGCGGTACCAAACGCTGTCGCCAGACCGGCTTGATTTTGATTCTGAACCTGCAACTCAACCAGATAC
>CAZNFE010000054.1:0-11778 GCA_964571945.1 uncultured Pseudomonadales bacterium | reverse complement strand
TCTGCCATCACTCACATGAGTACAGAGCGTATGGCTGCGTCTTGCATAAGTTACTCACGAGTGGTGTCGTGTGTTGCTTTGTAAACAAGATGTTCAAGGATCAAAAGCCACTACTCGTGCAGATAAAAAAACAGCTACAGATGCTGAAACCTGAACTGCAGAGAAAGGTTAAGGGATTGCTCGATGGTGAGGAGATTGATCTGGAAGGAGCCGTCGAAGCGATTGTGGATCGACGCTCTGGTATCAGCCCCACCGAGAAAATATATGTCCAGAGGCAACGCAAGGAAAGGGATGTCTCGGCTCTGTTCCTGCTGGATATGAGTGCATCCACAGATGATGTTGTACCCGACCAAAGTGCTGCGATGGCTGAAGCCAAATCCCGGCTGGATCAGTCGCACGAAACAGCAGCTGAAGACGAGGACGATTTTCTGAGTCTGTTTTACCCGGAAAACCTGAACACCGAACCGGACGGTAAGAGGCGGATTATTGACCTCGAAAAAGAGTCGGTGATTCTTATGGCGGAAGCACTTGAAGAACTGGGTGACAGTTATGCCGTTTGCGGTTTCTCCGGGTATGGCAAAGACCAGGTTGATTATTATGTCTGCAAGGATTTTGATGAGCGCTACCGGGCTGAAGCAAAAAGCAGGATCGGTGCGATTAAACCCTGTCGTTCGACGCGCATGGGACCAGCGATTCGCCATGCAACGGTAAACCTTGCCCGTACTGAGTCGAGAATTAAGGCACTTATAATTATCTCCGACGGATATCCCCAGGACTTCGACTATGGTCAGGACAGAAACAGTAAGGATTATGGGATTCAGGATACCACCAAAGCATTGGCCGAAGCTCGGCAAAAAGGTGTGCAAACCTTCTGTTTGACCGTTGATCAGTCAGGGCATGATTACTTACGGGAAATGTGTCCGGACCAGCAATACATGATCATTCAGGATATTGACCAGCTACCGAAGGAATTGTCCAAGGTGTATCAGGGGCTGACGACCTGATTCAATGCTGAGGATTTAGTCAGCACCTTGTGGTGGTCGGATGGGTGCTCTTGAATTTCAGAACATTTCCAGCAGTTTTTTTGCAGCTGCAAAAGGTGTCATTTTTGCAGCGACAACCTGCCGCTCCAGTCGTGGAATTTCGTTGTGGACATCGGGGTTCTGTTTCAATTTTAGTTCCATCATCTCATGCAGCAGATGGTGCATCCACTCCTTATTTTGGTTGGCACGCTTCGCTGAAAAACTATCGTTTTCTTCTGTGATTGATTGATAATCACAAATCATCTGCCAGACAGCATCAATATTCAGATCTTCCTTTGCGGAACAAGTCAGCACCTTTGGTGTCCAGTATTGAGCATGGCGCAACAGATGTATTGCATTCTGGTAGTGTAATCTGGTTTGTTCGGCCAGCTTGAGGGATTCCCCATCTGCTTTGTTGACTACCAGCGCATCTGCCAACTCCATGATGCCTTTTTTTAAGCCTTGTAGTTCATCACCGGCATTCGGCAGCAACAGCACCATAAAGAAATCAACCATTCCAGCGACTTCGTATTCACTCTGACCAACACCAACCGTTTCAACCAGAATCACATCGTATCCCGCTGCCTCACACAACAGCATGGATTCCCTGGTTTTTTGTGCAACACCGCCCAGAGCACCTGCGGCAGGGGAGGGTCGAATGAAAGCGCTATCATTACGAGATAGCTCTTCCATACGGGTTTTGTCACCGAGGATGGATCCACCAGCTATTGGTGAACTGGGATCAACTGCCAATACAGCTACTTTCTTCCCTGTGTCGATTAAGTGTAATCCAAACGATTCGATGAAGGTGGATTTACCGACACCGGGAATTCCGGTTATCCCGATCCGGATGCTGCGGCCGGTATCCGGGAGCACCTGTTCCAGGATTTCCTGTGCTTTCGATCTGTGAGAATCCAGCTTGCTTTCTGCCAGCGTGATTGCCTTCGCCAGTGAACGGCGATCACCTTTTTGGAGCAGATCGATATTTATTCCAGTCATCTTGAACAGATCACGAGAGCTTTTCACGAACAGCGTCCAGGACGCTTCGGGCCGCGACAGGAATTTTAGTACCTGGGCCGAAAATTCCTTTAACACCCGTATCATAAAGAAATTGATAATCCCGCTTTGGTATGACACCACCCACAACAACGATAATGTCAGTGGCTCCCTGCTGCCTGAGTTCTTCAAGTAACTCAGGCACCAGTGACTTGTGACCGGCTGCCTGGGATGAGACTCCGACCACATGTACGTCATTTTCAATCGCTTGACGTGCCACTTCTGCCGGGGTCGAGAACATGGGAGATAAATCAATATCAAAGCCGACATCGGCAAATGCTGTGGCGATTACCTTGGCGCCGCGATCATGCCCATCCTGTCCCATTTTACATACCAGCATGCGTGGTCGACGACCGTACTTTGCCACGAATTTGTCTATATCAGAGCAAATGTGCTGCCAATCTTCATCGTTTTGATAAGCGCTCCCGTATATACCAGAGACCGTTTGAGCATGAGCGTTGTAGCGACCAAATTCTTTTTCCATCGCCATGGAGATTTCTCCTACGGTGGCCCTGTTGCGCACGGCCTGTACTGCAAGTTCCAGGAGATTCCCCTCACCTGAACCTGCGCACTGACTGATGGCGTCGAGGGACTGTGATACCGCTTTCGAATTGCGGGACTCTTTGATGTCATTCAGTCGGTCCAGTTGTGCTTTCAAGACGGCCTGATTGTCAATTTCAAGTGCATCGACTTCGTCTTCTTCTTCCGGAAGGTACTTGTTTACACCTACAATCACTTCATCACCCAGATCAATACGAGCCTGTTTCCGGGCAGCAGCCTCCTCAATGCGTAACTTTGGCAATCCGGATTCAATTGCTTTTACCATGCCTCCCTGTGCTTCGACTTCCTCGATCAGGGACCATGCTTTGGCAGCAATCTCTGCAGTCAGGTTTTCCATCATATAGGAACCGCCCCAGGGATCGATGACATTAGTTATACCTGACTCTTCCTGGATAATTAACTGTGTATTGCGAGCAATGCGTGCAGAAAATTCGGTTGGCAGTGCGATGGCCTCATCCAGTGAGTTTGTGTGCAGAGATTGCGTGCCTCCGAATACAGCGGACAATGCTTCTATGGTGGTGCGTATCACATTGTTGTATGGATCCTGTTCTGTCAGCGACCATCCTGAAGTTTGACTGTGGGTGCGCAACATTGAGGACTTGGGGTTCTTCGGACTAAATTCACCGACGATCCGAGCCCAGAGCAGTCGAGCGGCACGCATCTTTGCGATTTCCATATAGAAATTCATGCTGACACCCCAGAAGAATGACAACCTGGGAGCGAACTGATCGATATCAAGACCGGCAGCCAGCGCAGTACGTATGTACTCTTTGCCATCAGCCAGTGTATATGCGAGCTCCATGGCGGCAGGTGCACCCGCTTCCTGGATGTGATAACCGGAAATTGAAACGGTATTGAATTTCGGCATATGTACAGATGCATAGGCGATAATATCACCGACTATTTTCATGGACGGTGCGGGCGGGTAGATATATGTGTTTCGCACCATAAACTCTTTCAGAATATCATTCTGTATCGTTCCCGCTAATTGTTCCTGGCTGACACCCTGTTCCTCAGCGGCGACGATGTAGCCAGCCAGAATCGGCAGTACGGCACCGTTCATGGTCATGGAAACCGATACCTTGTCCAGGGGGATACCATCGAATAGTATTTTCATGTCTGCAACGGAATCAATGGCCACGCCGGCCTTGCCAACATCACCGGTGACGCGGGCATGATCCGAGTCATAACCTCGGTGTGTAGGAAGATCGAATGCAACGGAAATCCCCTGTCCTCCGGCGGACAGGGATTTTCGGTAAAAATCATTTGACTCCTCCGCGGTGGAGAAACCGGCATATTGACGTATTGTCCAGGGGCGTCCGGCATACATGGTTGCCTGGGGTCCCCTGATATATGGCGGCAGGCCAGGGAACGTATTGCTGTGTTCCAGGCCACTCATATCTTCGCTGGTATACAGGGCTTTGGCTGCGATTCCTTCCGCGGTTTCCCAATTCAGACTCTCCGGTGGATTACCCTTTAACTGCCGGGTTGCCAGTTCGCGCCACTGTTCCAGTGTTCCCTGGTTGGATGAAACGGGTTTTTCAGACATGGTAAAACCTTTCATGGCGCGTTGTAGACAGGAAAACTGTTGTTAGTGAAGATTCATTCATAAGTGGTAGTTCATTTCTGATCCAGCATTTGATTGAGTTCAATCAGCACACCATCGCAGGATTTTGGGTGGATGAAGATCACCCGAGAATTGTGTGCACCAGTGGTCGGTTCATCGGATAGAAACTGGTATCCAAGTGCTCTGAGCCGTTCGATATCTGCATCGATATCGTCGGTTCTAAAACAGAGATGATGCAATCCACCGCCTTTTTTCTCGAGATAGGCTGCGATAGCACCCTCACCATGCAGCGGATGTACCAACTCGATACTAGTTTTCGTTAAGGGAAAGAATGCAGTTGATGTTTTAACCGCAGCAACATCCTCGGTACCCTCGAATGTAAGGCCGAAATCTCCCATGAAACGTTTTATGGACTTTTCCAGATCCGGTACAGCTATTGCGATGTGATCCAGGCCTGTAATCATTGAGTTGTCCTTTGTGGCGATGTAGTCAGACTTTCTGATGGTGCACTATACTGGTCAGCAACTGGGTCGTGTAGGCGTGGCTTGCTGACTGTAATTCTTCACTCGATGTCTCTGCAATCTGATCGTCCGGGGTCACATGAAATAGTACTTCACCTTTTTTAACAATTCGGCTGTCACTATCAACCAGAATCTGGTCAACGGTACCCGAAAAAGGCGCGTAAGCTTTGTTGAACATTTTCATGACTTCGATGATATACAATGGATCACCTGCATTAAAGTGGCTGCCTGCAACAACGAATGGCTCCATTCCGGGAGCTTCTCGCGAGTAGAACATGCCACCACTGACAGCAAGGATTTCACCAGAACTGGCAACTGGAGGCGGTGCCAGTATCTTCGACATGGCGAGCTGCAATTCTACGTCGGTTAACTCACCAGGAACATGTAGCGTCAGGTCATCGTTTACTTTCAGGTCAAAGAATTTAGTCTGCATGGCCAGTTGAGGTAAGACTGCGAGCACTTCTGTTCCGGCTTGAAAACCTGCATGGGAAGCCTGCACTTTTTGCCATTCCGAATCACTCAGGTTCTTCGAGTCGGCAGAGTCAATTATTGTCTGCAACTCGGTGAAACTATTTGCCCCCAACTTTTCCGATAAGGAGTGATAGAAGTTCAGAGCGGTTTGCAGTAGCTCATGGTCGCGCTTCCAAATCATATAGGCAGCAGGCTTGCCTTTGACATAATCCATATTGAGGAAGTGATATGTTTCAGCTAACACTTCAATGGGGTTTTTGGTCCATGTTACGATTCCAGATTCAAGGTCAAATTGTTTACGGTTTATACTCAGCCAACCGGATAACAAATGCGGTTCAGAGAAAAGCACTTCCAGTGGTCGGGTAAGCAGACTTCTTTTCCTGTCAATGACGTCCGCATAAGCCTGGTGCTGTTCTGATTCCAGATTCTCCAAATAGAAACTTTTGAGCTGGTCATAAAAATAATCAAGATCAACACGATCAGCGACATTCTTCAGACTTCCAACAGCAGTCAGATAGGGCACAACAAAATGTGTCGTTGGTCTTGCCTGGATGTTCTGCCCGATAAACCAGTTGATCAATCCATAGTGAAAGTTGAGATTGGTGTCCAGATCCGTTCCCCGGAGATCCATTTTCCTGAGAATTTCTGCCATTCTGCTATAGCAATCGGCTCTGGATGTGCCAGTGGTGAGCAACAGAGCTATGTTCGAATCATAGGCCCCGGCGAGATGATATTTCATAAACATGTCTGTATCCGGATTATGCACACAGATGCCCTGGTCATCACGGATTTCACCTGATCTGACAATAGACCATTGTTCAATTATCCCACCTGCATTGGGATGCAGAGCCTGATTAGTCGCATTTAAACGAGCCTCAAGGGAGGCGCTTTCACGAACGATGCGTTCGGGTTTTGGCAACCTTTCACCATGAGCGGCTAACAACACCATTAATTCGACAATAGACTCCACTTCGAAGAAGTCAGAGGAATTTTCCGGATTTGTAAACCGGAGCTTGTAACATAATTCTGTGACCCGATGTTCAACCTGAATACGGGTGTTCATTTCCATGAAATAGTGACTGGTACCCTCGACAATAGACTCGAACGTTGACACTGAATCCAGGCCGACAGCTGCACCAAATCGGGCAGCTTCGCTCTCCATCTCGGCAAGGATTTTAAGATCGTTCTGCAGCGTCCTGACTTCTTCATCTCTACCCGAATCTTTCGCAATGCTGATTGCATTAGCTAGATCTTCCGCAGTTATTGAAACTTCAAGAAGTTTTTGTTCATGCATCTGCAGCGAGCAATCGCGGCCACCCATGGTGATGCACCATTTTCCGTTACCGGCAACCTGAATTTCCTGGTGGCGTGTACTTTCTATATTGAGCTCAATAAGAATATTCTTGTTATCTCCTGCACCGGTACACTTTACTTCACTGAGAATTTCTCTAACCATGTCCGGCGCATCACTGGCAGCGGATTTGATCTGTTGATCGCGTGATTTCTTATATGAAACAGGAGCTTGCAGGATCCGCTGGCCTTTACCACCGCCGCCCTGAATTGCCTTGAGGCGAATCTGCTTCTCAGGATGCAACGCATAAAGTTCACGGACTTGTCTTTGGACCTCAAGCCCGAGTTCTTCTATGGAGAACAGGTCGATACCTTTTTCGTACGATGCGGTAAGCACTGCTTCGGCAATAACGGTCAAGTCTTCGTCAGTCTTCTCGAATACAAGTGAGTCAACAGGCAACTGCTTCTCTTTGGATAGCTTAATGAGTGCCGCTTTATCCGGGTACTTTCGCAGCAGGGTGAGAGTAGTAGCGTTATCAATCCCAGGGGTAACACTAACACCAATTCCAAGAGCTGTTCGTTTCGCTTCGTCTTTGCGGCCGGCCACTTTTTGGGTTTGTGAACAGGGGCCAATGAACCTCAGGTTAGCTTCTTCCAACGCCTTTACAAGAGCTTCATCTTCAGCCATAAAACCGTAACCGGCAAAGACTGAATCAAAATTATTCTCACGTGCGATACGGATAATCTGCGTTATCCTTTGCGTTCTTTCTTCCTTGGTTGTACCCGAGTAGTCAGGTACTCTGAATATCCTGTCAGGATCAGTAAATTCGCGCAGTTCGGGTGCCAAAGAGTTGGCATAGATAAACGAGTCTTTCTCTGAAAGCAAAATTCCATAGTTGCTGATACCCATTTCATTGAATATGTCCATGGCTTCCTTGCGGATCGGTCCACGGCAGATGATCAAGGGTTGCAGCGATTCGCAACTAAATCCGCGTTGCCAGGGTGTATTGGCAAATGCCAGCTTTCGCTCTCTGTGGATCAGAGGATTATGCAGGTAATGTTCGTTGCGTTCGTGCAATTGAGTAATACCCCTGTAACAGGAATCAATTTACCATTCGTTAATGAAATTCTCTTTGCACACCCTGAAGTGGCTCAGGCGTGTAGTGTCTTAGGTGAAACTCCATATTCTCGGTGAGTACTTTACGCAGATCCCAGGGCATGACTATCTGAGATATTGACCCAAGGCTGAGTGCTTCGTTGGGATTCATTAACTCCTGCTCGTAACGACTGGACAGCAGCGCTTCCTGCTCTCTCACCCAACTTCCTATCGACGATTCTGCGAGTTCAGCCGCTTCATTCTGGTCAATACCCTTGGCTATATGTGCCTGGATTTCATCAGCCGTGCGGGATGGCATCGCATTTCTGATTTCCCGGAGTTCCTTTTTGTACATAAATTCAACTCCACCGGCAGGACCCATGACCGCTAACCGGGTGCTTGGTAAAGCAATAACAAAATCAGCACCGGTTGGATAATTGTTGTAGGAAGCATACGCACCTCCGAAGGCATTTCGAACGATAACCAGGAAACGGGGCGTACGAAGATCCACAATTGAGTCCAGCATAGCCCGCCCGGCCTGGACGATACCGCCTTTTTCCTGTTCGGTTCCTGGGAGAAACCCGGTAGTGTCTTCCATAAAAATGATCGGGATATTGTAGATGTTGCAGAACCTGATGAAACGACTGTTCTTGTATGCTGCTGAAATGTCAATCTGTCCTGACGATACGGCTGAGTTGTTAGCCACAAACCCTATAACATTACCACCCATTCGACCTAGCGCACAGATCGTGTTGCGTGCCCTTTCCGGTTGAATTTCGAAATAATCACCATGATCACAAAGTTGTTGAATCACAATGCTGATATCAAATGGTGTATTGAATCCGGTTGGAGAGTTAAATGCTTTTCTAAGTAACAGATCGATATCCCAGGTCTTTCTGTCGACCGGATCCGAAGTTGGTTGAAAGGGTGCAAGTTCACTATTGTGGTTAGGCAAATAATTGAGTAATTGTTTGACTTTGAGTAAAGCACTCACCTCATCGGGTACCACGAAATCGGAGACTCCTGACTGACTGTGTACCGCAGGACCTCCCAGATCATCAGCAGATACATCCTCTCCCAGAGCCGATTTCACTACACCTGGACCAGTCAAGCCGAAAAAGGTGTTGTTAGGCTGGATGAGAAAGCTTCCCTGACGGGGTAAATAGGAACCACCACCCGCGTTAAAACCGAACATACACATTATTGAGGGAACAATGCCACTGATTTTACGCAGTGCGGTAAATGCTTCAGCATATCCATCCAGGCCACCTACGCCTGACGGGACATATGCACCCGCACTGTCATTCATGCCGACCAGGGGAATCATTCGCTTGGCCGCCAATTCAAATAAGCGGGCCAGCTTTCTACCATTGGTTGCATCGATGGAACCCGCTCGGACGGTGAAGTCATGCCCGTAAATAGCGACATCTCGTCCATTGATTTTGATGATTCCGGTAACCAGAGATGCGCCATCCAGATTCGGTCCCCAATTCTGAAACAGGATCGTGGGTTCGGTTTCCCGATCAGCTAACACCTCGATGCGCTCCCAGATTGTCATTCTCTTCTTCAGGTGCTGTTTTTCGATATTGAGCGCACCCGCGGCAGCTCGGGGTCGATCTAGCAAGTCATGCGCGGATCGCAGAGTAGATTCATACAGTCCCGGTTCGTATGTCAATTGATTGGGAATAGTAAATTCAATCTCTTGCTGTTCCGCGAATGGATTTGAGAGGGTTGGGATTGTCGGCTGTGAGTGAGCCTTCATATTTTTCCTGGTAGTGCTTTTGTCCATACCGATATGGTTTTATCCTGGTATATAAACCTGGTCCGATTGAAATCAACCATGCAGGTAGAAAGTCCTCGTAACTCCTTGATTATATAGCAATGCTTGACCAATGCATGCAATTTGCAGTGTAGCATGGCTGAGGTCATAACGGATAGTTCCTGATGACACTGCTTCATCCCTGTTGGTAAATGAAACACCAGGGCAGGGGTCCTGATCGTTATACCTAACTCAATTGGTGTCCAGGCAGATTTGAAATTCCCTTGCTAAACAGGCTAATGAGGTCGGTTGTGCTGGCAGCCTGCGTTCCTTGGCCTCAGGTGTTTTTGGACATATAATCTGATTCACCAATAAATTCGCAATTCCGGAATGGAATAGCGCGTTTTCACAAAAAAAAAGGTACTCCGGATGGTTGTAAATAGTCCTTTTTCAAGGTTATTCGGCAAATCACCTTTCAACCCGGTGCAGGAGCACATACATGTGGCTCATGAATGCGTTGCTGCCCTGGTCCTGTTCGTTGATGCCGTAATCAAAAATGAGTGGGAATCTGCTGAGAAGTTTGCCGACAATGTGTACCGGTTGGAAAGTGATGCAGACAAGCTGAAAAAGAATATACGTCTTAATCTTCCTAAAAGCTTGTTCCTGCCGATTCCCCGCTCGGATTTACTCGAGATGTTACGGATGCAGGACAAGATCCCCAACCGGGCCAAAGATGTTGCCGGATTGATGTTGGGTAGAAGGATGCAGATCCCGCCACAGATTGCTGAGAAGTTAATGGCTTATCTAAAGTGCTCAGAAAAAGCTGTTGTCCAGGCGGTGAAGACGTTGGCTGAACTGGATGATCTCATCGAAACCGGGTTTAGCGGGCGAAGTATGGAATTAATTGAAAGCCTGGTACAAGAGCTGGATCGCCTTGAACACGAAACGGATATTATGCAAATTGACGTCAGATCTGTCCTGTTTGAAATTGAAAATGATCTGAACCCAATAGCGGCAATGTTTTTATACAAGGTCATTGAAGGAATAGGGGAAATCGCAGACGACTCACAGATTGTTGGTCATCGGATGTTGTACCTGATAGCCAAATGAGTCGTCTGGTGGTTTCTCAACTGATCTGATTTTTGGTGTACGAACAAATCTTTAATGTTGGCTTTTCAAGAATATGTTTTATCTGGATATAGGCCGGAGTAGTAATGGGAATTATTGAGAATTTTGGATTTGTGTTTTTGGTGATGGCATGTGTGTTTGGCGTATTCATGGCCTGGGGTGTAGGTGCTAATGATGTCGCTAACGCCATGGGGACCTCGGTTGGTGCCAGGGCAATTACTATTCGACAGGCGATTCTGATTGCTGTCGTTTTTGAATTTTCCGGCGCCTATCTCGCAGGCGGAGAGGTTACATCAACGATTAGAAAAGGCATTATTGATCCGGGATTACTGGCAGATAATCCGGAGTATCTTGTCTACGGTATGATGGCTTCATTGCTGGCAGCAGGGATTTGGCTGCTAATTGCTACGCGTAACGGTTGGCCGGTATCCACCACGCACAGCATCGTGGGAGCAATTGTAGGATTTGCTTCCGTTGGCATATCAGTTGATGCGGTTAACTGGGGTAAGGTGGGAGAAATCATTTCGAGTTGGGTCGTTTCTCCGGTCATAGCAGGTGTATTGTCATTCCTGCTATTCAACAGCGTCCGGCGATTGATCTTCGATTCCCCTGATCCGTTCAGAGCAGCAAAGCGTTTCGTGCCTTTTTATATTTTTCTTGTGGCGTTCGTAGTTTCCACGGTGACTTTGGTGAAGGGGCTTAAACATGTGGGTTTACACCTGAGTTTTCAGGAGAGCCTGCTGTATGCGACAGGGATCGCGATTGTGATTGGAGGCATCGGTACCTACATCATTTCCAGAATCGGGATCACTTCCGTTGAAGGCAATGAAATTAGCGCGGTGGAAAGAGTATTCGCCGTATTGATGCTGTTCACTGCCTGTTCCATGGCGTTTGCTCATGGCTCCAATGATGTGGCCAATGCGATTGGTCCGATCGCTGCTATTAACGGCATTATTTCCCACGGGGGTAGTGTATTACAAAAATCAGCCATGCCGCCCTGGATTCTGATACTCGGTGGTGGAGGTATTGTTGCAGGTTTGATTATGTATGGTTACAAAGTAATCGCGACGATCGGGACACATATAACCCACTTGACGCCCAGTAGCGGATTTGCTGCAGAGTTGGCAGCAGCCTCTACGGTTGTGATTGCCTCTGGCAGTAGCCTGCCAGTATCGACTACACATACCCTGGTAGGCGGTGTACTTGGCGTAGGGCTGGCCAGAGGGCTAACTTCGTTAAATCTCAGAGTGGTGGGATCGATCTTTATGTCATGGATTATTACCCTACCGGCGGGTGCGATCCTGTCG
>CAZNFE010000053.1:0-11900 GCA_964571945.1 uncultured Pseudomonadales bacterium | reverse complement strand
AAACGGCAGCCCGGTTGCGTACGCAAGCGGAATGACGGTTTTGACTGTCCGAGTCCATGCACATGTTATGAGTAGAGTTTACAGAATACATGTGTCCCCGTTACTTCGCCGCTGGGAAGCATTCGGTCATATACATGCGTGGCTTCGAGCGTGAATCCGGCTCGTTCCGCAACCCGCCTACTTGCAAGATTAGACGTAGACATTTTGATCTCAAGTCTCCTTACACAAAACTCGTTGACCGCGAACTGTTCGATCAAATTGACAGCTCGTGATATGTATCCTTTCCCCGACTCTGAACTTCGTACCCAGTAGCCAATTTCAAAGTACGGAATTGCTAGATCTCTGAGTATTAGCCCGATGCAACCGAGTATTCGCCGATTCGATCGCCGAAGGACGATAAATCGCAGTTCCTGTTCCTTTCGATGAAACCTAGCAATTGCATCAGCCATGTTGCTAGCTGTCATTGAGATGTCAGGATCAGATTCAGCCCATTTCAGGTACTTTGCGTGTTCTTCGAAGCTCTCTACTAATGCAGCATGAAACTCATCTACCAGATCCATGCTTGGCGGTGCCAATTCGATGATGTCGTCAGCGTTCATGTGCTACTCATAACATTGTAATTAACGGGAATAGTAATTCCCCTTATATTTCTCATATATACCGACTACAATTCCGTCTAACCATATATTCAATCAAAAAACAGGAATTGCGGTCGGGCCACAAGCAGGCCGTAAGTTATCCCTATGTGCCAGGCTATCTGGTTAGTTTATACTTTTCCTCATTGATGTGTAGAATGTGCCCTCACTATTAGGCTGGCAAATACTGGTTAATTCTTGTCCGGATGGCCACCACTGCAAACTTCGCTAGCGCTTCGTTATAGTTTTCTTTGGGATGGATTGCAGATGTTCCTGAACTCATATAGTCATATAGTCATATAGTCGTGCTAAATGACTTGCGGCGGATTCAATAGGGCTGGATTGATCGCCAGAATGGTACTTTCCGGTGATGTGGCAGACCGACAGGGACTAATTAGCCGCGGCACTTGAACCCACTTAAAGTGGATGGCACTTGTTGAACTTCTTCAATCTGATAGCGAGCTGTGAACATGGTTAGTAAGTATATAAAGAAAATACTTGAAGCGAACGTCTACGATGTAGCAGAGGAAAGTCCATTGGAAAATGCGACTATTCTGTCGGAGCGATTGCAAAACAGAATATTCCTGAAGCGGGAAGATTTACAGCCGATCTTTTCATTTAAATTACGCGGTGCCTATAACAAAATCGTGCACCTGTCTGATCAGGAAAAGAAGCAAGGTATCATAACCGCGTCTGCAGGTAATCATGCTCAGGGAGTGGCTCTTGCAGCACGGCAACTGGGTATCAAATCCAGCATTGTTATGGGCAAAAACACTCCTGAAATCAAGGTGAAAGCAGTCGCACATTACGGCGCGAATATTATTCTTCATGGCGACAGCTACGATGCTGCTGCCAGGCATGCACGCGATTTGGCAAAAAGAAAAGGGTTTACCTTTATTCACCCGTTCGATGATCCCGATGTCATCGCCGGGCAAGGTACGATTGGCATGGAGATCATGCGTCAGCTTCCCGAGGTAGATATGATATTCGTACCAGTAGGTGGCGGCGGATTGATTGCCGGGATATCCGCTTTCGTAAAATACCTGCGTCCGGATGCCAGGATAATTGGGGTTGAATCGGAAGGATCGGCCTGCATGACAGCCGCCTTTGCGAAGGGCCGAAGGGTACTGCTTGCCGCTGAGGATCTGGATCTTTTTGCGGACGGCACCTCGGTGGCGCAGGTGGGTAAGGAAACTTTTCGAATCGCCCATCGATGCGTTGACGAGATGGTAACGGTAAATACTGATGAGATTTGTGCTGCTATAAAGGATGTGTTTGAAGAGACCCGGTCAATTGCGGAACCTTCAGGTGCACTGAGTGTGGCTGGTATAAAAAAATATCTGCAGAACCATACTGAATCTGATCAGAAGCTGGTGGCAGTGATCAGTGGTGCCAATGTTAATTTCGATCGTTTACGCCATATTTCCGAACGTACGGAAATTGGAGAAAAAAGAGAAGCCTTGCTCAGTGTTGCAATTCCTGAACAACAGGGAAGTTTCCGAACCTTCTGTAAAGCGATTGGTAAGCGGAGTATTACGGAATTTAACTATCGCTACATGGATCCGAAACAAGCGAGGGTTTTTGTTGGCATACAACTGTCGATGGATCCGGGTGACAGAACGGAATTAGTAGCGATGCTGGCAGAGCAGGATTATCCGGTAGTCGATCTCACCGACAATGAAGTAGCTGCCCTGCACGTACGCCATATGGTAGGGGGCAGGGTGCATGAATTACAGAATGAAAGGGTGTATCGATTTGAATTCCCGGAGAGGCCTGGTGCACTGTTGCGGTTTCTGATGCTGCTGGGAGACAGGTGGAATATATCCATGTTTCATTACCGAAATCACGGATCAGCGTTTGGTCGTGTCCTGGTTGGAATTCAGGTACCGAAGAGTGACTCGAAAAACATGCAGGATTTTTTCAGCAAGATAGGGTATCGATTCTGGGAAGAAACGGATAATCCAGCGTACCAGCAATTCCTGGCTTGAATCAGATCCTGACCGAATTAGTGATAAGCCAGGCGGTACTGATGGCATTGCTGGAGATACTGCCGGGTTGTCGTCTGAGCAGCCGCGCAGAGGTAGTCATTCTGAATCGCCATGCTGCAGAGCAAAGTGGCTGAATTCCTCTTCAAAACTCAGTAAATGACTATCCTTCAACCGGTCGATATAGAGCTTCCCCTGAAGATGGTCAAATTCATGCTGGAATACAGTGGCAAGAAATCCGTCAAGAACGAGACGATTTGATTCTCCCTGGACATCCAGGTAGTCCACCTGTATGTGCTGGGGCCGTTCGACATAGCCGCGCAATCCGGGGATGGATAAACAGCCTTCCCAGAAACCTGACTCTTCAGGAGAGAGCACTGTTATCTCGGGATTTATATAAACGCTTAGCGGTATTGACGGCTGATCGCCGTATCGGCCGGGAGCATCTGCAATTTCAATGATTGCCAGTTGGATAGATCTGTTTATCTGCGGGGCTGCCAGACCTATACCTCCAGCAGCGTGGAGCGTGTCTACCATGTCATCTATCAATGCACGGGTAGAGGGGCTCTTGATCTCTTCAATAGTCAGGGGGCGGGCAACTTCTCGGAGCAAAGGATGCCCCATACGGATGATATCCAGAACTGCCATGATGCATTGATCTCCTGTTTTAGCTCCGAGTACTCACTTTGGGAAAGTGTACATTTTTTGGTTAGTCACAATTGCGTCCAGGGGAATGTCCCAGGCATTACTGACCAGAGCTTCCGATTTCTGGCACTCGTGGGCTAGTCCTACTAGTAATGGGCGGTGCCAGCAATTGCCACTTTTAGTGAATTCGAACGTTCGGTCATAATAGCCTTTTCCCATGCCCAGGCGGTTCCCGTTGAGATCAAACGCCACCAGTGGCAGGAAGACAAGATCCAGTGCCTGTGCAGGGATGAGTTGCTGTCGTTTCAGATCGGGTTCCGGAATCCCGAATCTATTTGGCACCAGTGAATTAGCAGCATTGGTTCGAGCGAACAGCAACCGGTTCTGGATCGGTCTATGAAAATCCGGTTTGATACATGGCAGATAACAAGTCCGCCTCTGCTGATGTGCTTCATTGAGTAGATAGCAAGGATCAATCTCACCATCCGTAGCTACGTAAAATGCAATGTGGCGGCTGCTGAACAATGCCGAATAATTTTTCAGGATGCGAACCAACGATTGGGCAGCCTGATCTTGAGCAGCACGGGAAAGGGATCGACGCAATACCCTGAACTCCGCCCGCATTTTTTTTCTTTCAGTGGAATGTGATCTTCGAGTCATGATTAATATAAGCCCCCCGGAGTGCCGCTGCCATATAGGCCCTTGAACCCGGCGGTTCAAGGCGGTGGTCTCCGCACGACTTAAGGCTACCCAGCTTACGGGTCTGCACACCGCCGCAACTAAAAGACCTCCTGGTTACGCATAAAGGGTCGAGGACTTATCGACTGGCGAACAACCCAGGGAACTTAATCCGAATTATAGCCTATAAGGGGAGCTAAAACGAAAGCATTACCGCTCAATTTTCAGTTTTGAACCGATCGAGTGCCAGATCCAGTTTTGTCGATAGCGATTCAATTTGAGAGGTGCTACCGGACTTCAGATGGCGAACCATTTTTGATTGTCTGAGTAAATCATTGGTTATGTTAAGGGCTGCCATAACTGCTATCCTGTCAAGGCCAAAAACTGTGGATTTGCTGCGAATGTCCCGCATCTGCTTATCCAGATATTCAGCCGATTTTTTCAAAGCCTCCACTTCATTTTCCGGGCAACTTACCTGATACTCCTTATCGAGAATGTTCACGCTCATGGTGTCTAGGGCTTCATCTGACATTGCTATAATCCGAATTCAAAGTGGTTATTCCTGTTCAAGTGTTTTAAGCCGCATAATCATGGCTTCTACCTTACTTCTGGCCATCTCATTTTTTTCCAGCAATTTTGCCTTTTCTTTGAGCCAGCTTTCCCGGTCGGTGCTGAGGATAGCATTTTTCATCTCCAACTCGTCACAGAGCTGAATAAGTTCGTCAATTTTCGCTTCCAGATCTTTGATTTCCAATGTTTATTTTCCATTTTTCAGACGATAAAAGCACTATAAATCGCCTGGGAACCGGTCGTCAATGACTGTTAGCATAATCTGGTTACGTGAAAATGTACCTACTGACCACTATAGGAGAGGGTGAAGTTGATTGTTATCGTTATAATGGGGGCAGATGTCTGCGGAGAGACCGGAAAGGATGTATGACATTAATCTGAAAGAGTTTGATCGAAGAAGAAGAGATCTCATGGCCTTGATGGATGGGAATAGCATCGCTATCCTGCCTGCCGCTACGACCCAGAGAAGAAATGGTGATGTAGACTTTCCGTATCGGCAGGCTAGTGATTTCTATTATCTGACCGGATTCAAGGAAGCGGAAGCGGTATTCGTGGTGGCTCCCGGTAGAGAGCATGGTGAAAGCATCATGTTCTGCAAGGAAGCAGATCCGGATTTCGAGCGATGGCATGGTAACCTGGTCGGACCTGAACGCGCGTGCCAACTGTATGGTTTCGATGATGCATTTCCCATCGCAGACATTGACGACATTTTACCGGGATTGATTGAAGGCAGAGATAAGCTGTACTACGCCATGGGTGTAAATCGGGACTTCGATAATCAGATCATTGACTGGGTGAATGCGATATCTTCTCTTAAAAATCATGGCGCTGAATCACCAGGGGAACTAATCCAACTCGGTCATTTGTTGCACGAACTGCGTGTATTCAAGAGCAAAGAAGAAATTGCATTGATGCAGAAAGCTGCCGATATTACTGCCCTTGCACACAAGCGGGTTATGCAGACGGTACGGCCGGGAATGACTGAATACCAGCTTGAGGCTGAATTGCAGTACGAATTTGGTAAAGCAGGAGCACGTTGCGCGGCATATCCCAGTATCGTCGGCGCCGGAAATAACAGTTGTATTCTGCATTATGTTGAAAACGAAGCAGACATAAAAGAAGGTGATTTGGTGCTGGTTGATGCGGGCTGTGAGTACCAGTATTACGCTGCGGATGTCACTCGAACATTTCCAGCATCCGGCACATTTAGCCTGGAACAGAGACAGGTTTATGAGATCGTGCTCCGTGCTCAGAAGGCTGCAATCGCATGCGTGCAGCCGGGGAACGAATGGAATCAGCCCCATGACGCAGCAATCAGGGTGCTAACAGAAGGTCTGGCAGAGATTGGGCTGGTGAAAGGGAAATTGCGAGATTTGATTGCCGATGGTGCATATCAGAAGTTCTGCATGCATAAAACCGGGCACTGGATTGGCATGGATGTTCATGATGTGGGCGAGTATCAGATTGGTGGTGAATGGCGAGTATTTGAACCGGGTATGGTGACCACCATTGAACCGGGAATATACATACCCGAGGGGTTGGCTAACGTGCCTGAAAAATGGTGTGGAATTGGGATTAGAATTGAGGACGATGTGCTCGTTACCGAATCGGGAAATCGAGTACTCACTGCCGCAATTCCAAAGGAGATTGATGAAGTTGAAGCACTTATTGCTGGCAACATCTGATGGTTGATCACTATGATGTGGTAATCGTGGGTGCGGGAATGGTTGGATCCAGCCTGGCATGTTCGCTGATTCGTTGTGACCCGACATTGCAGTTAGCCATTGTGGAAGCATTTCCCGTGACAGCGTCTGATGCAGCTTTGCCCTCATTCGATGCCCGCTCCACTGCTTTATCCTGGGGCAGTGCGCATCTCTACGAAAAAATTGGGCTCTGGCCATCGATCAGCCAGCATGCGACCGCAATCAACCGGATTCAGGTTTCTGATCAAGGGTTACCTGTTGCTGCAAGACTGGATAGAAATCAACTGGGTCTCGCAGCGCTGGGTTATGTGGTTGAAAACCGAAAACTTGGCCGGGTGTTACTGGAGACAATTGTGGCATCCGAACAGATCCGGCTGCTGGCACCGGCAACCGTCACGGAATTCAACCCGGGTAAGACACACAGTTTGGTGCGCATACGCCAGGGTAGCCGGGAAAGGGACATCAGCACACAATTACTGGTAGTTGCCGATGGATCCGAATCGGCTTTGCGTCAGAGAATGGGTATCCACACCACAGTGAAGCCAGACCAACACGCAGCCCTGATCGCCAATGTAAGTGTGGACCGGACGCATGCAAATACAGCCTACGAGCGCTTCACGGAGAGTGGTCCCATCGCGCTGTTACCACTAAGTGTGTTCGAAGACGATGCGCATAGATTTGCATTGGTTTTTCATATGGACGAGGCAGAGTGTCAGCGCATGCTCAAGGTCAGTGACGGGGAATTTATATCGAGGTTTCATAGCAGCTTCGGCTATCGGGCAGGCAGAATAATGAAGGTGGGTGAGCGCAGCAGGCATACCTTGATTCAGTCCTGGTCCGAGGAACAAATCAGGCGCGGTTGCGTCATTCTGGGTAATGCTGCCCACACATTAAATCCGGTTGCTGCACAAGGTTTTAACCTGTCCATGCGTGATATCATGTCGTTAACATCTATTTTGTGCCAGGCCCACGAAACGGGTGATGACCTGGGTAGTCTGAGTGTGCTCCAGCAATATTTGGATGTGCAGCAAGCAGACCAGGCAAGAATCCGACAATTTACGGGTATCGTGCTGCAATTGTTTTCGATGCAGCAGGTGTTATCCCGATTGTTCCGTCAGCTTGGCCTGCTGTGTATCGATTTTCTGCCTACCATCAAGGAGAAATTTATCAGTCTGGCCGCCGGAGTGAGACCTGACCTGTGATGAATACCCAAGTTGTTGACATGACGATTGTCGGTGGTGGCATGACCGGACTGGCTCTGGCCTGTGCCATGTCAGGTGCCGGATTACGTATTCTGGTTGCAGATGCTGGTGAGCAACCGGGAAAGACGGAAAATCAACAGGCGCCTGCGCAAAGTTTCCTGGACTCGTGCAGGTTTGATTCCGGACTGGCGCCAAGGGTCAGTTCTCTCAATTTGGCAGCAGAAAAATTGCTTGAGAAGATTGGTGCCTGGCAATACCTTGATCAGAATCGATTGGGGATATTTTCACACATGCGGGTCTGGGATGGCGAAGGTACTGCTGAAATAGACTTTGATTGCGGCAGCATTCAGCAAGACCACCTGGGTCATGTAATAGAAAACAGCAACATACTGCAGGCGCTCTTGCGCAGAGTCGAAAAACTGGATGATATTTCCTACGCTTCTCACAGGCGTCTTGAAAGCATTGATTCACAGATCACTGACTGTCCGGGAGGCGGGATGGAGCTCCGGTTCGATGATGGTTCCAGCGTAAGAACAACATTGCTTGTCGGAGCGGATGGCGGCAAATCGGCGGTACGAAAGTTGCTCGAGTTCGCAACCAGGGAATGGAGTTATGATCAGACGGCGTTGGTTACTACAGTTGAAACTGATCAATCGCACCAGTTCACTGCCTGGCAGTGTTTTACCAATCAGGGACCGCTTGCGTTTTTACCGACCGCGAATGAAAATCTGTGTTCAATCGTCTGGTCTGTAGACCCGGCATTTTGCAAACAACTGCTCTACCTGTCAGAAAAGGAATTTTGTGATCGGGTGGGCCGGGCATTTGAACACCGGATCGGAACTGTCACCCGATCAGATCGCAGGTATTCCTTTGCCTTGCGGCAATGCCATGCAAAGACATATATAAAACCCGGTGTGGTGCTGGTCGGCGATGCGGCCCATACCATCCATCCGTTGGCCGGTCAGGGAGTCAATCTGGGATTCCGGGATGTTGACGTGTTGGGTCAGGAATTGCGCCGAGCCATTACCAGGGGCGTGAATTTCAATACCCTGGAGATTCTCGCAAGATACGAACGTCGGTGCATGGGTGATAATCTTGCCATGATGGCAGCGATGGAAGGTTTCCAGCACCTGTATAAGAGATCCGCACCAGGCATCAATTGGGTACGGAATACCGGCATGAAGTTGTTCGATAGGAACCCGTTTATCAAACAATCGGCAATAAAGATTGCCTCTGGCTTATGGTAGCAGCAGTGAGTTCGAAACAGATCTGCCAGGCACTGCACCAACGCATCCTCTCGACAGGATTTGGCATAAAACTGGTGTTCCCGAATTTGAAAAACACGTAGAATAGCGCTTTTCTTTTGAGCAGCTGATATTCTCATGGGCCACCGAACGATTCTCTATCCCAAACATCTCGAAGCCAAAGCAAAAATTGTGGATTTTGGTGGGTGGGAAATGCCACTGCATTACGGTTCGCAGATTGAAGAACATCATCAGGTTAGAAACCATGCAGGCATGTTCGACGTATCGCATATGACGATTGTCGACATTCACGGGGAGGATGCGAGAACCTACCTGGAAAAGTTGCTGTCTTCGGATGTTGGTAAGTTAGCGAAAATTGGTAAAGCGCTCTACAGTGCCATGTTGAATGAAGAAGGAATGGTACTGGATGACCTGATTGTCTATCTCATGGAGGATGGTTACCGGGTCGTCGTGAACTGTGCTACGCGGAACAAGGATTTGGCCTGGATGGAGATGCAGGCTCGCAATTTCAGGCTCACGTTAGATGAACGTACTGACCTTGCCATGATAGCGGTCCAGGGACCCGAGGCCATTGACAGTGTGCTGCAGGTAGTTGACCAGGCCAAGGCAGAGCTCATAAGGCAATTAGTACCCTTTCAGGGACTGAGTTGTGATACCTGGTTTATTGCCCGTACTGGTTATACTGGAGAGCAGGGTCTGGAAATCATTCTGCCTGACACAGCAGCCTGCGGATTCTGGGACGATCTGTTACGGGTGGGAGTAAAGCCGATCGGATTAGGCGCCAGGGATACACTTCGGTTGGAAGCCGGAATGAACCTGTATGGTAACGACATGGACGAGTCGGTTACACCACTTGAGTCGAATATGGCATTTACGTTGGCTTCCAACTCAGTCGACCGTGATTTCATTGGACGATCTGCCATGGAAGAGATTGGCATCAGAAGCCAACTGGTTGGGGTAGTGATGGAATCTCCAGGCGTACTTCGCAGACATCAGATAGTGTATCAAGGTGATGTGGAGATTGGAGAGATCACCAGCGGTATATTTTCTCCCACGCTGGGATATGCTATTGCATTTGCGAGGATTGGACCCGACTTTGCACCTCGCTCACCGATTCAGATCAGTGTGGCGATCAGGAGCAAGCGACACCCAATACGGATTGTGGAACCACCATTCGTGCGGAATGGCAAAAAAGTATTTAAGGACAGGACAGAGGATTAAACAATGGCTGAATTTCCCGATAACCTCAAATTCGCATCAACTCATGAGTGGGCTTTGATTGCGGATAATGGCCTGGTTACTGTAGGCATTTCCGATCACGCTCAGGAAGCGCTGGGTGATGTGGTTTATGTGGAAATGCCCGATGTGGGGCAAACGGTTGAAGCAGGCAGCGAAGCCGGAGTGGTGGAGTCAGTCAAAGCTGCATCAGATATATATGCACCCGTTAGTGGAGAGATTGTTGAGATTAATGAATCGCTGCAAGATGCCCCTGAAAAAGTAAATGAATCTCCCTATGGCGAGGGGTGGTTTTACAAAATTCAGCCAACTGATCTGACCGAGATGGATCAACTATTGGATTCAGCCGGATATGAAGAGGTATGTGAAAGCGAATAAGATGTACAACAGTACTCAAGCGAAAGCTTTTTTCATGCAGTAGACAATTTCAGATACAGATTCCAGGCAACGTTGACTATTCGGATACCGGACCACTACTAACTCAGTCAGGAGAGGGGTTGGCAGGTTCGACGTCTGGAGTTGGTCTGGAGTCAACACGGATGTAAAACATCAACCCCCAACCCTCTTCTGCCAGGAGTAGTCAAATGCCGTTTATTCCGCATACCCGGGATGACGAGAAGATCATGTTGGAAACGATCGGTGCGGGGTCCATAGAAGACCTGTTCGATGAGATCCCCACTGATATTCGAGCTGGTGAATTGAAGCAAATTCCTGCTGGAATCGGGGAGATGGAACTATTGCGGGAGATGAATACTCGCGCCGCAAAGGACGAGATGGCGCTCTGTTTCATAGGCGCAGGTGCATATGAGCACCATATCCCCGCAGCAGTATGGGATCTGGTCAGCCGGGGTGAATTTCTGACCGCGTACACTCCCTATCAGGCAGAAGCAAGTCAGGGTACCTTGCAACTCATTTATGAATATCAATCCATGATGACGCAGTTGACCGGGATGGATGTCTCAAATGCCTCAGTCTACGACGGCGCCAGTGCCCTGGCAGAAGCGGTGTTGATGGCAGTACGTGCTAATAAAAAGTCGAAGTCCAGGAAAATACTATTTGCTGGTAGTGGCAATCCCTATTATCTCAGGACAGCCCGGAGCATCGTGCGCAACCAGGACATCGAGATCCTGAGTATTCCCTGGAGTCCGGTGACGGGTACTGTCGAAACTGCTGAATTGAGTCAGTGGGACACAGAAGATATCACCGCGATTGTAATTACCAACCCGAATTTCTTCGGCGGCCTTGAATCCATTGATGAGTTAACCCGGTGGGCACATGCGAAAGGTGCACTGGTCATTGCGGTGGTCAACCCAATCTCATTAGCGCTGCTCAAACCGCCTGGACAGTGGGGTGAGTCAGGAGCGGACATAGCGGTAGGCGATGGCCAGCCGCTGGGAATTCCAATGGCTTCTGGCGGACCTTACTTCGGTTTTATGTGTTGTAGACAGAGCATTGTTCGTCAATTGCCGGGGCGCATTATTGGCAGAACGGTGGACCTGAATGGACAGGAAGGATTTACATTAACCCTGCAGGCCAGGGAGCAGCACATACGACGGGCGAAAGCCACTTCAAACATTTGTACCAATCAGGGTTTGCTGGTTAGTGCTGCAACAATTTACCTGAGTCTGCTGGGTAGAATCGGCCTCACCGCGGTAGCGCAAAGCTGCCACGCGGGGATTCTGCAGTTAATTGCCAGGCTCGAAGAAGTGCAGGGTGCTGAAGTTCTATTCTCTGGTCCGGTTTTCCACGAATTGGTTATCAGGCTGAGAAAACCAGCTTCCCAGGTACTGGCAGCCCTGGCAGAAAAGAAGATACTGGGTGGATTTGAATTGGCAAAGTGTTTTCCGGATATGACTGATTGCATATTGGTGAATGTCACTGAAACTAAAACTGATGCAGATCTGGAAAAATATACTAGTGGTCTGGCGCAGGTACTGAATTGAAAACACTCGAATCAGGGAGTAGCCACTTAGCCATTGCT
>CAZNFE010000052.1:0-11926 GCA_964571945.1 uncultured Pseudomonadales bacterium | reverse complement strand
CATTGCCCTGGGCGCGAAAATCCAGCAGATCGCTGCTGCCGCCTTGGCACTGATCGTTGTCGGCTTTACACTGGCGCTGGTATTCGCCGAGTCGGCGGTGAGCAGTAGCACAACTTCGGTTCCCCAAGCGGCTAACGGACTCGGTGCCTGGAGCCTCGTGATCGCATCCATTATTTATACTTACGACGGCTGGTATTATGCCGCTTATTTCAGTGGTGAGATAAAAGGCGGCGGTGGAGCCGTGGCGCGCGCCTGTATCAAGGGCACGGGCATCGTAATTTTGCTTTATGTATTCCTGGTTGCTGCGCTGGCCTGGAAGGTGCCACTGACCAGCCTGGCCGGCAACGAATTGGCATTGGCCCGCGCCCTGGAGATGGTCGTCTCCCCGCTTGCGTCAACCGTCGTACTGGTTGCGGCAATAATGATGTTGCTGGCCTACCAGAATCTGCTGTACATGGGCACGCCCCGAATTCTCCAGGCACTGGCGGTCGATGGCCTGGCCTTCAGGCGCGCAGGGGAAATTTCAAAAGGTGGCAATCCGATCTTTGCGGTGCTGCTGTCCTGGGGGCTTTCGGTCGGCTTGATCATGATCGGCGGATTCGAATTTCTGCTGCACCTTTCCGTATTTTTTTACCTGTTCTTATATGTAGTGCTGATTTCGGGAGTCATCATCCTGCGTTCGCGCCAGCCGGACGCTGACCGCCCGTACCGGGCCTGGGGTCACCCCTGGAGCACATACACATGTCTTTTCGGTTGGTTAGTTATTGCCCTGTTCCAGGCAGGTGCCCAAATCGATACCGCCGCTTACGCCGCGATTTTGGTGGCGATATCCTGGCCGGTGTATCGGGTCCTTATGCGCTCAGGATCGAACAATATAATGAAACCTTAAGGAGTGATCATGGCACGCAATCCCTACTTTGATATTCTATTTGAACCGGTAAGAATTGGTCCGGTTACGACTAAAAACAGGTTTTACCAGGTCCCTCACTGTTCCGGTATGGGATATAAAATGCCCAATACCCTTGCTGGCATGCGGGGGATGAAGGCAGAAGGCGGATGGGGTGTGGTCAATACGGAATACTGCTCCATTCATCCAACCTCAGATGATACGCCGTACCCTCATGCAAGTATCTGGGATGACGCAGATATTGCTGCAAACGCCTTGATGGTTGAAAAAGTACACGAACACGGGGCGCTGGCAGGTATTCAATTGTGGCATGGTGGCGCTTCGGTCGCCAATTTGTATTCACGTGAAGCCCCTATGGGCGCAGAGAGCGGACGTGCTGTATACAATGATCCTGTTCAAAGTCGGATTGTTGATAAATCTGATATCAAAGAGATTCGGAGATGGCATGTGGCAGCAGCCAGACGAGCCAAAGCGGCTGGTTTTGATATCATTTATGTATATGCAGCGCATGACTTTCTGATTCAAAGCTTCTTATCCTCCAAAAGGAACTTTCGGTCAGATGAGTATGGCGGATCGGTTGAAAACAGAGTGCGCCTACTCCGAGAGTTGATTGAAGACGTTAAAAATGAGGTTGGTGACACATGTGCAGTTGTTGTGCGCTTTTGTGCCGATGACGGCTACGCCAGGGCTAATGAAATACGTGATGGGAGCGTACCACAGGTCGAAGAACAGAAGGAGATGCTGAGTATTTTGGCAGAGTTGCCGGATCTTTGGGACCTGACAGTGAGTGACTATTCCTTTGAAATGGGAACTTCCCGTTTTGTTAAGGAAGCTTCACTTGAAAATTATGTTTCATATGTCAAATCCATTACTTCAAAACCTGTTGTGTGTGTCGGGCGGTTTACATCACCGAATACAATGGTGGCACAGGTGAAAAGCGGTATCGTAGACCTGATTGGTGCTGCACGTCCATCCATTGCCGACCCGTTTCTGCCCAACAAAATCAATGAGGGACGGGAGGATGAAATCAGGGAATGTATCGGGTGTAATATCTGTTTTGCACATGATAATCGCGGTGCACCCATTCGATGCACACAAAATCCGACAATGGGTGAAGAGTGGCGCCGGGACTGGCATCCTGAAAAAATTGGCCTAAAAAAATCAGATGACAAGATTTTGATTGTAGGTGCCGGACCTGCCGGTATGGAAGCGGCTGTTTCATTGGGAAAACGCGGGTATCATGTTTACCTGGCGGAGTCGACGCGCGAACTGGGCGGCCGGGTTTTAAAAGAATCAATGCTACCGACACTCAGCGAATGGAAAAGGGTATATGAATATCGATTCATTCAGCTTGAGAAACTGGATAATGTTGAGGTGTATCGTGAAAGCAAGATGACCGTTGATGACATCCTGGAACTTGGATTGCCCCATGTTGTTTTTGCAACCGGAGCCTCATGGCGCAAGGATGGTTTCGGTTTCTTGAACACCCAGCCAATATTTCCACAAATTTCGAATAAACGGATTTTTACGCCCGATGATATTATGAATGGTCATTATCCGACCGGCAGGGTGCTGATTTTTGATGATGATCATTATTACATGGGAAGTGTGATCGCTGAAAAACTGATAGAACAAGGATGCCGGGTGGATTTTGTATCAACATACAGTCATGCTGCAGCATGGACTCGGCATACAGTCGAACAAGAGAGAATTCAGGCAAGATTGATTAATCTGGGTGTTAACATCATCCCCTCACGGAACTTGAAGGCATTTGATGGAAACAGAGTTACCCTTGAATGTGTTTTCACTGGTAATGGAGAAGAAATGCAGGTTGACGGCCTTGTCATGGTAACGGCACGGGTTCCGAATGATGACATGTATTATGAATTAGCATCTCAGGCCGATGCATTCTCTGCTGCCGGTATTAAATCGTTAACCCGCATAGGTGATTGTCTTGCACCGGGCACAATTGCCAGCGCAGTTTTTTCCGGACATAAATTTGCCCGTGAGTTTGATGAACCTGATCCGGGAGATGTTCCTTTTAAGCGGGAGAGAAATGTTCTTGGACTTTGATATAGGAGAGAAAGTCCCCATATTCATGGAGGTATAAAAATGGCCAAGGCAAAGACAGTTTTCTTAAACCAACAAGAGATGGATCTGATTCATGCTCAAAGTATAAAAAGCCTGCAGGAAATTGGCATAAAAGTTAACAGCAAGCCCGTTCTTGAAATACTTGAGAAGAACGGAGCGAGTGTAGATTACAATGCGATGGTTGCCAAAATTCCTGAAAAGATGCTTAACCAGGCTCTTGAAAGCGTTCAAAAGGAATTTACACTATGCGCCCGCGATCCAAAGCGTGATCTGAAGGTTCCTACAAAAACATATCCATGGGTGACTACCAGCGGACTTGCAGTTTTTGTTAATGATTATAACACTGGAGAGTATCGTGATTCCACTAGAAAGGATATTGCTGCGTTTACAAGACTTGGAGATGCAGTTGATTCAGTTGATTTTCTCTGGACGTCATTAACCGCAAAAGATGTTACACCTCTTGCCCATGGTCCCCATGAATTGTGGGTGACCATGCAAAATACTACCAAGCATGTTCAGGGTGTTACAATACAAAGTGCTGAAGATGCAAAAGTGCAGATTGAGCTGGCAGCTCTCATAGCAGGAGGAAAAGAAGAGTTGAGAAAACGTCCTATTTTTTCTGTAATTGCATGCCCGATCTCACCATTGACCTATGAGGAAGGCTCCATTGAAGCGCAGGTAGAACTGGCAAAAGCCGGAATACCGGTTGCTTCCATGTCCATGTCAGTGGGAGGTATATCAGCTCCTGTTCCAGTGGCAGGAATGTTGGTAAATGCAAACACTGAAAATCTGGGAAGTATTGTAATCTCACAAATGGCAGCACCTGGTGCACCCCACATTTATTGTTCCGAGTCAGCGCCAATGGATATGGCAACAGGCAGCATAAACTATAATTCAGTTGATAAGAGTTTTATAAGCATCGGGCTGGAACAAATGGCAAAAAGATACAATCTGACATCTCTTGTTGCTGATGGCGGATGGGGTAAAGAGATAGAAGGCGGCGTTTCAGGAGTGATGACGCCTGCTACTCAACTTACAGGAATAATGGGTGGATCAGACCTCATTACCGGTCTGGGATCGGTTGATTCTGCTAAAGGGATCTCTTTTGAACAGCTTATTATTGATTCTTATATGTGGGATTGCTGCAAGAACTATCTGCATGAGGTAGAAATATCAGAAGAGAAAATAGGTTTGGATGCTGTTAAAGAAGTCGGACATGGCCATGATTTCCTGACGCATCCTCACACTCTGAGATATCTTAGAGGCGAGCTCACATTCTGGGAGGGAGAAAAACTTGACCTGCTGGAGATGGACGATAAAGAATTGCCTGCTGAAGCTAACAGAATAGTGAAGAGCATATTGGATAAGCATCAGGTTGAGCCGCTTGCAAATGACCTCATTGAAAAGGGCGATGCCATTATTGCGAAGTATGAAGATATAGTAGGTGATTAAGATTGGAAAAAGGTGTGTCAGATTTTTGATTTGTAAACATCTGCCTTTGATTCTATAATTATCGGAAATCGGGAAAGGAGACATGTAATGAGTAAAAATTATACTCTCGCTCAAATCAAGGAAGCATTGAAATCACTCCAACCCATCCAAGCGATCGAAGAAGGCTTTGTTGCCTATTCCAAAGGCAAAGCAGTGATTCCCCCTGTTGGAGAGATGCTTTTCAAAGATCCTCCAGGCGATGTCCATATTAAGTACGGCTATCTTATGGATGATGATTACTACGTCATCAAAATCGCTTCCGGATTTTTCGAGGGCCCCTCTTCGAGCCGGTATACAAGTGACGGACTCATACTGCTTTTTAAAAAAGGAACAGGTGAGCTGGCCTGTGCTCTTCTGGACGAATGTCATCTCACGAACGTACGTACCGCAGCCGCAGGTGCTGTGAGCGCCAAATATCTGGCTCCGAAAAATATCGAATGCATAGGTGTCATAGGCGCGGGCACCCAAGGCCGGATGCAGGTCGAGTATTTGGCGCCTGTCATTGACTGCAAGGATGTCATGGTGTGGGGCATGAACCAGAACGAATTGGATAACTACAAAAAGGACATGGAACCTTTAGGATACCACGTCAAGACCACCTTGAGTACCGAAGATATTGCCGCTCACTGCAATCTAATCGTCACGGCAACACCCTCGAAATCCCCTTTGTTGTCTGCCGATAAGGTCCGTAAGGGAACGCATATTACTGCTATGGGATCCGACACTCTGGAGAAGATTGAGTTGGATCCCAAAATTCTCCAAAAAGCCGATATCGTCGTTGCTGACAGTATTAGCCAGTGTCTTTTGCGGGGCGAGATTCATCAAGCCTTGAAGGCCGGAGTGCTGGAGAAAGAGCGGATCGTGGAATTGGGAAATGTGATTGTCAATCCGGATCTTCAGAGAACTTCCGATGAACAGATCACAATCGCAGACCTGACCGGGGTGGCGGTTCAAGACATTCAGATCGCCAAGGCCGTCTATCACGCCCTGGAAATCATGGAATAACTCATCCTTGATTTCCCTAACTCCCTATTCCTTTCACCATGAATGCCGGGGAGTGAAAATTACAAATTGATGAATTCATCAACCGCAGCTCACTCTGATCATCGAAGGACTCAAGTGCGATGGGTGATACTTGCACTTCTGTTCATGGCAAGCTTCGTGGCCTACGTTCTGCGAACAAACATGTCCATTGCCGGCGAAAACATGATGGCTGATCTCGGATTGTCCAAGATTCAGCTGGGCATGGTCCTTTCAGCTTTTGCCTGGGGATATGCTATCTTCCAGTTTCCTGGCGGCATTTTTGGCAACATCGTGGGGTGCCGTCGGGCACTGACTATCATCGCCGTATCATGGGGAATCCTGACATTGGCCACAGGCCTGGTACCCGGGACAACCCTTGCATCAACGGCCGTCATTCTGACCACGCTCATTGTAGTGCGATTTCTAATGGGAGTCGTGCAAGCACCGTTGTTTCCGGTGGCCTGTGGTGGAGCAATCGGAAGCTGGTTTCCGGTCTCTGGATGGGCATTTCCGAACGGGTTGACCAGTACGGGACTGACGCTTGGTGCTGCCGCTACCGCGCCACTGGTTGCATGGATGATGGAATCCTTGGGCTGGCGTGAATCTTTTGTTATTGCGGCACCCTTAGCCTTTCTGATTGCAGGAGCCTGGTGGAAGTATGCGCGAGACAATCCGGCCGATCACCCGCGAGTCAGCAAGAAAGAGCTGGACCTGATCAACGCAAACCGGCCATCACCAGAGCAGACTATCGAAGACAAGGAAGCTTGGAAGCCCGTGCTTAAAAATCGAGACATCCTTTTGCTTACCGCGAGCTATTTTTGCATGAACTACGTGTTCTTTATTTTCTTCAACTGGTTCTTCATCTACCTTGTCGATGTTCGAGGATTCAAAATCCTGGAAGGCGGCTACTTTGCCGCAGCTCCCTGGATGGTCGGTGCGGTCGCTGCAAGCGTCGGGGGCCTTTGGTGCGATCGCCTCTGTAAACGCATTGGACCACGCTGGGGATGCCGAATCCCCGGCATCGCCGGTCTTAGTCTCGCTGCCGGTCTTCTTTTTCTGGGTGCCACGGCCAAGAACCCTTATCTGGCCGTTGTGTTCCTTTCCATAAGCTTCGGATGCACTCAGCTCACTGAGGGACCATACTGGGCTGCAGCTATCTTCGTATCCGGCAAACACGCATCAGCCGCCACCGGAGTCATGAACACGGGTGGAAATGTTGCGGGCGGAATCGGGGCCCTCCTTGTTCCTGTCACAGCAGAGGCTTTCGGCTGGGTGCCGGCGTTGGCGACAGGATCGGTATTTGCGATAATCGGTGTTGGATTGTGGTTTTTCGTTCAGGCGGACAAGCCGGCAACTTTTCATTCACCTTAGCCCAGAGTGAGTTGCTTTTTCAGCGGCAGTCCAGATGATCCTGGACGACCCGCAACAAAAGGGCCATATCGACATTTGCCCCACTGATGACAACAGCGACATGTTTTCCAAAGTGCTGGAGCTTCCTGGACATCAATGCGGCGATACCCACTGCACCTCCGCCCTCAACCACAAGATGATGATGCTCCAGAGCAAAAGCCATGGCAGCTCCGATCTCTTGTTCGGAGACCAGAACTGTCTCGTCAATTGTTTTCTGGACCAGTTCAAAAGTGTATCGATTGGGAGGGAGCCCACCGGCGAGGGCATCAGCAAGAGTAGGTTCCTCCACTATGTTTACGATCTGGCCGGCGCGCAGACTTTCCACCATAGCGGGACCACGCTCCATCATGACGCCGACGACATGGATTCCAGGGTCGGCCGACTTGAGAGCAAAGGCGATCCCCCCCAGCAAACCGCCTCCGGACAATGGGACGACAACAGTGTCCAGATCGGGAAACTCCTCCAAAAGTTCCAGACCGATGGTGCCCTGTCCGGCGATGACGACCGGGTCGTCATAGGGATGAATCATCTCCAACCCCTCTTTTTCAACAAGGCGGAAGGCCTCTTTATCCGCCTCATCGTAAGTGCTGCCCTTAATGACAACCTCTGCCCCGAGTTTCTGGATCGGATCTCGCTTGTTGGCGGGCACTGTTTCGGCAAGGCAAACAACAGCCCTCAGCCTGAGACGGTGGGCGACATAGGCCAGCGCACGGCCGTGGTTGCCGCTGGAGACAGTCACGACCCCTCGCTGTTGTGCTTCATTTTCCAAGGACAAGACTTTATTGGCAGCTCCCCGCGGTTTGAATGAGCCGGTCTCCTGTAAGTTCTCGAGCTTGAGAGTGACCTCGCTGCCAGTCAGTTCCGAAAGCGGCGGGGATGAGATAAGCGGAGTCTTGCGCGCGAGAGGAGCGATTCTCGCTCGGGCCAAATAGATATCACGCATCGTCAAGTCAATATCGGTCATGGACTGCTCCACCAGATCAAGGACAGATCTTGCTCTATTTCTGTAACTAAAAAATGATTCAAAAACGAGTATAAATATAATTGGGAATCAAGTCCACTCGAAAAATAAAACTCAGATTTGACCCATTTGCTTTTGCTTTCTTTAAAAAGCACAAAAGCACTAGGCTATGTAGTTTTAGCAGGAAACTTGTATGAAGAGTTTGTCTTTGTTAATATCTACCGCAGTCTGCCCTACATACAGGAGACCAAGCATGACAACTGAAAACCAACCACAACTGGACGTGCCTCAGCTGGTGCTGGAAGCACATGAAAGATGCAAGGAACACCTATCGCCTACACCTCTTGAATACTCTCGATATCTCAGCGAGAAGATCAAGGGTGAAGTGTGGCTCAAGTTAGACATGATCTACGTGTCGCCGTACAACGATCCCATGGTAGTCGGAGGTCAGGGAACTTGCGGATACGAAATCTCCAAGCAGCTTCCCGATCTGAATGCTGCCTTCTTCGCCTGCGGGGCAGGGGGATTGCTCACCGGGTCGGCGGGGTGGCTAAAATCCGAAAATCCAAAGGTAGAGGCTTTTGGCGTTTCGCCGGAGAACTCCCCGGTGATGTATGAATCTATGCGAGCCAATAAAATACTAGAGATGGAAACCTACCCAACCCTAGCTGATACCTGCGCTGGAGGGGTGGATCTCGACAGTATCACTTTCGGTTTGTGCAAGAGATATGCGGACGAGATTATGCTAATTACCGAAACAGAGATTGAAGCATCCATCCGTCTTTTGTTCGAGCAACATCGTCTGGTGGTCGAAGGTTCAGGCGTAACATTCCTCTGGAACTGTTCAAACGCATCATTGCGTAACCACATATCAACAGACTGCCTTTGCCAGTGAAAACGAGGTATACTCATCATGCATCAGGGAAAGGAATTCAATCATGACGTATAGAATTGAAATTGCAAAGATGATCGCCATCGCTCGGCGGTACATTTCGTTCTTGCTCGCCTCCTCACTGGTCATCTCGACAGGTTGCGCCCCAGGCTCGCCGGGAAGCTCGGATCTGGACGGCTCGCTGGCTGATGACGGTATCGAGTTCCGCGAAGCTTGGATTGCAGTGCCCGACGCTGTGCGGCTGGCCGCCGACCTCTGGATTCCAGAGAGTAGCGATCCCGACCAGACGTATCCGGTGCTTCTGGAGTATCTTCCCTACCGCAAGAACGAATCACGCGCGCGAAACTATGAGCTGTACTCCTACTTTGTACAGCGAGGCTATGTCGTCGCACGGGTCGACATCCGCGGCACTGGCAATAGCGAGGGCAAGCTGATCGAGTACGAGTACACCGATCAGGAGCAGGAGGACGGCGAGGTTGTCATCGACTGGCTCTCGAGGCAGCCATTCTCCAACGGAAATGTCGGTATGTTTGGCATCTCATGGGGAGGATTCAACTCCATCCACATGGCGATGCGCAACCCGCCGGCGCTCAAAGCCATCATTGCTATAGAAGCCACCGATGATCTTTACGAAGACGATGTTCACTACATGGATGGTATCGCCCATGTCGATGCCTACGAGGCCGGCCAAGATCTGGCTAATATCATACCGGCTGGGCCTGAATACATCATCGACGAGGAGTACTTCGAAAACCGTTTCGACACCAAGCCATGGATGCTGATCTACAAGTCACACCAGCTGGACGGGCCATTCTGGGACCGGGCATCACTCAACACCCGTTACGACTCGATCAAGATTCCAACGTTCGTCATCGGCGGCTGGTACGACGGCTATCGTGACAGCGTACCGCGCATGCTCGAGCATATGGATGCCCCAGTAAAGGCGATGGTGGGACCGTGGGCCCACTCATTCCCGCACAATGGCTATCCAAAGCCGCTGATGGAGTGGCGCCATGAGGCGGTGCGCTGGTTCGACCACTGGCTCAAGGGTGAGGACACCGGGATCATGGACGAGCCGGCATTCGCGGTCTATGTGCGCGACTGGTACCCGCCTGATCTGTCGCTGGAGGAGATCCCCGGAGAGTGGCGCTTTGAGGAGGGCTTCCCGCTCGAGCGCACCCAGTACCGCAACATGTTCCTTGGAGCGGACAACTCTCTCGTCGAGCGTGACCCGAGTATCGGATCACACTCCCTCGAATACGACCCGACGGTCGGTATGGAGGGTGGCGGACCAGTGATGTGGTGGGGTGATCTCACGCCCGACCAGCAACCCATGGATGACGCCAGCCTGGTCTACGACAGCGCGCCGCTTGAAGAGAAGATCGAGATCCTGGGATTCCCAAGAGCTTTCCTGAACGCCTCGGCCGAAGCACCGCTGGCAAGCTGGGTGGTGCGCTTATCGGACGTCGCCCCCGACGGGTCTGTGACGCAGGTCGCAGGCGCCGCTTTCAACGGTGCGCAGCGGGAGTCGTCGCAGAACCCCGCGGCGTTAGAGCCCGGGCGCGAATACCTGCTCGCAATCGAGCTCCACTTCACATCCTGGGTATTCCCACCGGGACACCGGATTCGCGTCGCCATTACCAACTCCCAGTGGCCGATGTTCTGGCCAACGCCCTACTCGATGACGACCTCTTTACGTCTGGGTGGCAACGACGCCACACGCATAGTTCTGCCGGTCATTCCACATGAGGATCGTCCGGTACCCGAGTTCCTGCCGCCTGCGGAGCGAGGGCCTGGATTGCCCGGCTACCGGCCTACACCCATCGCTGAGGGCACAGCGACCACCTCAGGCTATGCTGAGGTCGAAGGGTTGGTGTACGACGAGGAAACCGGGAAAGCGACGCTGGTGGCCACCAACGCCGGCGGTATGATCTATCCCTGGGCGGAGGCTCGATATTCGCAGAAGATCACCCACTCGACGAACAAGCACGATCCGGCCCACACGTCCGTTCGCACCGAGTACTCAAGGACGATTCTCGTCGACGACCGCAAACTCCTTTTCGAGGCGGACCTCGATTTCCACACCGATCTTGTGAACTTCTACTATTTCTACACGCGCAGACTTTTTGAAAACGGAGAGCTCCTGCGGGAAAAGACCTGGAGCGAGACGATTCCGCGCGAATTCCACTGAGGAGGTTGTGATGAAATTATACAAACTGGTACTGCTTGGTTTTGGAAATGTAGGACAGGCGCTGGTCCGCCTGTTCCTTGAAAAACGTTCAGAACTGCAGCACCGCTACTCGATACGCTTTATGGTCACTGCTATCGCCACCAGAACTCACGGGCGTGCGCTCGATGCAGATGGGCTCGACCTTGAAAAAGCGCTTGAGATCATGCAGTCCGGTGCCTCACTGGATAAGCTCTCCCCCTCACCAGCACCCCCAGACAACCTCGAGTTGGTCAGAACCAGCGGTGCGGATGTCATGTTCGAGAATACGCCGGTCAGCTACAAGGATGGGCAGCCTGCTATCTCCCATATCGAGACCGCGCTGGAGAACGGTATGCACGTTTTCACAGCCAACAAAGGCGCTGTGGTGCACGCCTACCACCGTCTACACGCTTTAGCCGCCGATCATGGTCTTAAATTCTTCTTTGAATCGACCGTAATGGACGGAGCGCCGGTCTTCGCCGCCTTCCGCCAGCTGCCAGCCGTGAACCTGAGCGCCATCTGGGGAGTGCTGAACTCGACTACCAACCTGATGCTCTCCCGCATGGAAGCGGGTGACAGCTTTGATGAGGCGCTCAAACATACCCAGGAGATCGGCATCGCCGAGACCGATCCCAGCGGGGACATCGAAGGCTGGGATGCAGCTGTCAAGCTGTCGGCCATGATCACCGTCCTGATGGACCACCCCTTTACCCCCGATCTGGTTAAGCGCACCGGTATCGAAAACATTACTCCCGAGATGATCGCTGAGGCGAAAGCAGAGGGCAGACGCTATAAGCTTGTCGCACACGCCTGGAAGGAAGGCGAGCAAGTCAAAGCCAAAGTTTCCCCGGAACTGGTCTGCACAGATTCAGTGCTCTACAACATCAGCGGTAGTACTGCCATCGTCCAGTTCGAATCCGATGTGCTCGGGAAGCTATCGCT
>CAZNFE010000051.1:0-11987 GCA_964571945.1 uncultured Pseudomonadales bacterium | reverse complement strand
TCCCTGGCTACTTTTGTAGTGGAGTTCGTGATTTGCAAAGTGAATACGGTGCCTGCCGGTAATGGCAAATCTGATGCCAGGTTGACATTAAATGTAACGAGCATTGGAGCAGATCCACCGGACATGCTAATGGATTTTATGTCGGATCCAATGGTGCCTGAAGAGGGACCGCTGTAGCTCAATGTTGCCTGAATGGTCCGGATACCATTCTTGTTCTGTCCGGCCATCCACAGAGGTATCTGGATAGGACCGCTGCCAAGCGTCAGCTCTGCTTCAGTCGGGTCCGCCAGATTGACCGATATTTGCGCGCCGCCACCCGCCAGATTGATTAGCGAGTCACCGGACGGCAGGACCCGCGATATGCATGCACTTGCAACTGCCGCATCACCACAGGTACCCGCGACACTCAGGTTATCAAGGTACAGGTTTTTTGTTCCGCTGCCGCCGATGAGTGAGGGCGAAACAACCAGCGTGGGTGCGTTGACAACGGCTCCTGGCCCACCAGGATTAGTTATGGTGGCAGAATTGTCGACGAATTCACCTGGCTGAGCTGCGCCACTAATGCTTACCTGAAATTCCAGGTTAACGAACATATTCGCTGCCACAGTCAGGCTGCTGATATCGATTACGCTGCTGGTCGAGTTATCGGTAAAATCTCCTGGTGCTGTCAATGGTGACGAGCAACTGCTCGGTAGTGGAGCTGCATCGGTACATAAACGAAGGCTGCCTGGCACCAGGGTGGTATTGGTGGGAATGTTGTCGGTGACTGAGATTGAGGTTGCGGCACTACCACCCGTTTCGTTGAGGGTGATGTTATACACCAGGATATCACCTGGTTCGGGATCGCCTCCAAATTTGTCTAGCACTGTCTTCACGGAAGTGGACAGGTTGGGGTTACCCGCGGTACTGAAAGATGTGCTGGCACTGTGCTGGATAGGTGATGCCTCCTGGCCTTCATCCACGGTAATATCAATCAGCCAGGTACCGAGGGTGGGGCCGGGAGGTGGAACCGCAAGACTCCACTGATAGACCCGGAGCGCATCCTGATTAACGCCATTAGGAGATGCTTCGATGACCGGTACATAGGTATTTAGTCCGTCAGGATCGGTAATAGTGATCACCGGCGCATCATCTACGGCCTCGATATCATAGTCACCAAACGGGTCACTGACAGTTGCGCAGATATACACGGTTGAAGGAAGTACGGAGATGTTGGTAATCGGCGTCGCGCACCCGGTGCTGCTATTCACACTAATCGCATCGATATTGATTACATTCTGGGAGTCGACCGTCACCGTGGAGAAATTTGCGCCATCCAGGGCATTTACGTCCAGCCGGCGATTCGCATTCGGGCTGGCGTTGGTGACGCGAAGATCCAGAGTGTCACCAACTGCAAGGCTGGTGTTTGACAGCAGTTGAGGCAGGAACAGTATTTCAGCGGGGGTGTTGACCAGCCTTGTTGTCAGGGTCTGGCTTGCGATATTTGTTCCATTTTTTCGTAATGAAACATCGATTGAGCGAACTGATCCATTCTTGCTGTTGTTGCTGTCAAGCCAGAGTGAGATCGGAATTGGCCCGGTATTTATGGTTAGACCGGATTCAATCACGGGCAGTAAAGTGAATGTGGCGGAGCCACCCTGTGCAGCCACAGTGATGACAGAGTTGGCTCCTGGTTGTGTCCGGGTCAAATCGCCACCTGCACCGACCAGATTAGCAAGGTACAACGGCTTGTTACCGGTAGATGCTATCGCTGATGGAGATACAATCAGTGTCGGTGCGGCAGGATTAGCACCCAGGCCACTGGGATTGCTGATACCCGCGGTATTGTCAATCGTATCTCCCGGTGAGGCACCACCTGCTATCGTCACCTCAAAAGTGATGGTTTCGGTAGTTCCGGCAGGCACGTTGATACCGGTAACAGAGAGCGGTCCTGATCCAGCAGTTGAATTGTCTGTGGCACCAGCCGGAATGCCCGTAACGACAAAGCTGTTGGTATTGGCCGGGATTGTGTCGATCACGCTGACGTTGGTGGCGTTGTTACTGGAACCTGTGTTATCCAGTGTAATCGTGTACACAAGCACATCACCGGGATCCGGTTCACCACCAAACTTTACAGCCACGGATTTTGTTGATAAGGACAGATCCGAGATACTCGCGGTGTTGAAGTTGGTTACACCGCTATTGTTGATGGTTCCTTCGGTGCCTTCATTCGCGGTGACTCCGATAGTCCAGTCTCCCTGCCCGGGTGGTGCCGGAAGTGGCGGGATATTGAAGGACCAGGTGTAGGTACGGGTGGCAGGGTTGGCATCGCCCTCGGTGGGTGCACCTGCTTCCACAGTGTAAGCGGTTGCAGTCTGTGGATTGATAGTCTGAGCATCAGGGTCAGTAATCAGCAGGGTCGGAGTCCCGATGGGTTGAATATCTGCTTCACCGAATGGATCGCTCACCACAGCCTGAATGGTAATCGGCTGACCAGGTGTAGGATTAGCCGTGGGTGAGATGGTGACCGAGTCAACATTAATCACCGTATTTGAATTGAGTTCAATGGTGTCGGGTACCGAGTTCAGATAGGAGGCGACGATGGCCCGATTGTTGAATGCAGGTGCATTGTTGGTGATACGAAGATAAAGAGTTGTATTACTGTTGAGGGTAAGATCAGATGCCAGATTCAGTACAAACGTGACCAGTTGAGGCGCGGTCACATCACCCAGGATGATACTCTGACTGTCGAAATCGATAACACCCGTTGAACCGCCTGTGTAACCTAGCTGGACATCGATCGTTCTCGGGTTAGCCGCTCCCTTGTTGTTACGATATAACCATAGGTTGACATTGATTGGTCCACTGCCCAGGGTCAGGGGCGTCTGCGTTGCAGGTGAAAGATCCATCTGCACACTGCCACCTAGTCCATCCAGTGTGGAGATGGTATTGGTGACATCGGGCACACGGGTAAGGATTTCAGTGGAGGTATCAAGGTTGTCCAGATACAGGAGCTTGGTACCGTTGGAAGGTGTGCCATAAACGAATAACGATTGTGCGACTGCATTTGTTCCCGGTCCGGTAGGGTTGGTTACCTGTGCTGTATTATCAATCCGGGTTCCTTCCGGTGTACCACCGTTGATGGTGACATCGAAGATGATTGCCGCATTGCTGTTCGGTGCAATTGAAATATTGCTGATATCTATTTTGCTGGCGGTAGAATTATTTATGGCACCTGCGGGGATGCTGACTACTGACAGGCCGCTGGTAGATGGAGGAATGAAGTCCACCACACTTACTCCGGAGGCGCTACCACCTGCTGACTCAATCAGGCTTACCGTATATCGAAGCGTATCGCCGGGATGATTCACTGCACTATCGAGATTAATAACCGATTTTACTGAGGTGCTAAGATCGGGGCTGATCGCGGTTTGAAATGTATTGGCAAGTGAGTGGGATATACTGCCTTCCGAACCTTCATCTGCGGTTACCTGCACATTCCAGGTTCCCAGGCTGACGGTGGCTGCCGGAATTGAAAATACCCAATTGAATATCCGACTATCATCACCGTTTGTCGCATCCGGGGTCAACGTGGCCTCTGCATGATAGGCAGTTGATGTATTCGGATTGATACTGGAAGAGTCAGGGTCGGTGATCGATAAGGCAGGTGAGTCATCGACCTGGATATCGTAATCGCCGAATGGATCACTTACCAGCGCCTGGATACAGATTGTGTCACCTGCACTCGGATCTACTGACAAATTTGTGGTACAGGTGGCATCCTTGAATGTGATACTGTCAACGGTGATTACTGTGTTTGCATCCAGGACAATTGAGGAACTGACGCTGGATAGCTTGGAATGAACGGAAATGCTTTGTCCTGCTGCGGAGTTGTTGGTTACCTCCAGAACGAGGATATCAGCAGCCGGGTTGAGCAGCGTAAAGCCGGCAGTATTGACAATGAAGGGTACCAGTTCATCTGCAGCAGTGGCCATGGTAAATAAATTTGATGTTGTACCCAGGACTGCGCCGAATTCGTCCTTCAGGTCAACCTGGATATTCTTGGTGCCCGTACCGGCTTCATTTCTGAGCCAGAGGGAGATAGCAATGTTTCCCGAATTGATCGTTAATGAGTTATTGATATTCGGATTCAGTGTGAATGTCGCCACCCCTCCGTTATTTAATATTGAACTGCTCGAATCTGATAACGCTGCTGTTCGGGACAAATCGCCGACCGTGCCGCTGAGGTTATTCAGATACAGTGGCTTATTGCCAAGTAAACCGGCAAGTGATACGAACAGAGAAGGTGCTGCCGGGTTGGCGCCTGTGCCATTGCCGTTAGAGATGGTTACACTATTATCGATTGACTGGCCTGCAGTCCCGCTGTTCACGGTTACTCTGAATGTAACCACAACACTGCCTGATGCGGGTACCGTGATATCGGACAGTTCCAGTACGCTACCGGTTGATACCACGGTATATGAGCTGCCGGTAACGTTAAGACTTCCGAATACATATGTTGTATTTGCCGGTAGCGTATCGCTAAGCGAGACGCCGGTTGCCGTATTACCCGCGGTCTCCGGTAGTGTGATCGTATACTCCAGGGTATCTGATGAATTTACTTCTCCACCATTGAGGTCAGCCACGGATTTGGTTGAACTGGAAAGATCGCTCTGGCTGGCGGCCAGAATCGCAGTTACTTCGGTATCGACGTTGTTATTATCCTGGCTCTTACTCGTAATACTGAAGATCGTATTGGTGGCTGGAGTCAGGTCATCAAAAAACGCATGTGAGTCGAACTGGGCGGGCTGTTGATGTTTTTCCGTAAAATCATCGCAATTTGACATGCTCCCGTCATTAACGATTGCAGCCGTACTGAAGGGTACGTTGGTATTACATGCAATCGCCCATGCGGTATTGGTCACCGGGCTGGCTGGAGTGGCAATATCAACTGCAATGGTGATATCAGGCAGGAATTCACCGCTATCCAGACCACTGGGGCCCGCGGGTAATGTGGAGAGATCATAGGCACAACGGATTCGATTTGTCGCCACTACCGAAGAACTGCAGTCCCAGCCGGGTGCGTTAATATCGCTTAGCATATCAAAGCTGATACCGCTCGGAAGATCGTCAAAAACCTGAATATACCCAGTCGCATTACCCGTGGTTGGATTGCCTGTGCCATCGCCGTTGTTTTTTACCTGAAGGCGATATTGACCGGGGCTGTTTTCAACGAAACTGCCAATGGCCTGGTTAAAGATCTCTATATCTGCCAAATCCTTGTTCTCAATAAGGATTGCCTCTGCCATTAATAGGACCAGATCCTGGGCGGTGTCATAATTTGTGGTAACTGTAAATTCATTGGCTTTTCCTGCCAGTTCAGAGCTGATGTCATAGGTATCGATATCCAGTCCGTAGGCAGTGTTGGTATCGAATACATCAGGGCCGGTAATGGTGTCGTTGTATTGATTATCAATCGGATTGAACGAATTTGTTTGTGCAACGGGGGTTCCACCAGTTGGAAGAGTAACTTTGAACTGTTCATTGGCACCACCAAGTGATGCGTCTCCTTCAAATGTGATATGGGTCATCTTGCCAGTTGCGCCAGCGGGTCCTACAACAAAATTACGCGGCTGCAAGTCAAAATTGGTGTTCTGAAAGTCCTGAAATCCGTCAAACAAGTTGATGACCCGAATAGTGCTTACCGCCGGATCTTCATACACAACCACTAGTCCCCATGCCCCCAGACAGGTTTGATTATCTATACGATTTCCGTTGGGCGTAATTCGGTGTACATTCATTCCGGCTAGCGTGTAGACACCCGGCCCAGTCACGATGTGCGATACATCTCTTCTGGCACCGAAGAAATCCACGTTGCTGGTGGTGATTCCGGTCAGACTGGGATAGTCCTTGCCATTTGTCCCGGCTGTAGGTGAAATAGCGACACCGTTCAGGGTAAGACCCGTCTGGGTAGACAGGTCCACCAGACCTTGAGACCCATACGGCGCGATAACATCCGCTGATCCGGCAAAGTAGAGGAATGCATCAATGATGCTGGCATTGGCTGGGATGTTCACTACCACTGATGTTGACATGGGTGATACAAAAGAGCAGGAATCCGGCCACGGAGCTGGTCCTGTATCATTCGGCAGATTCCGGAAACTTGCACCTGTGGCGACGTAGTCAATATTTCCCGAGTAGGTTTTTCGCAGCACAACCGCTTCGCCGCCTGCAGCATACAGGGTTCCACTCAGGAGATAACCGAGTAACAGGACCCCTTGTAGTAGTGATCGTAACGGGCTGCTCATAGTTTGGTTGATTCGCCGGTCGATTTGCCAGACGGTCCCATATTGGAAATTTCCGCTACTGCTCCAGTATTCAAACCCACAGTTGACTACCCTGAGACGGTAAATATAACCAGTAAACCAGGGGACACTCGATGGCAATCGGCTCAGTATCTGGTAGCCTTATTGAAAGCGAAAACCCCCGGCTTTGCCGGAGGATTGTTATTGTATGCCATCTGTTGGTGGCTCAACAGGCTATATGTAAGCATATTGTTAATAACAATCCTTCGGCAAAGCCGGAGAATTGTAATTAGTCAGATGAAATGCCAGTACGCCTGTTGGTTTAAGGTGAGATCAGTATAGATTCCACGCTTCCAGCGTGAGCAGGTGAACCGGAATCGTGCCACCATTGAATGCATCCACCACCAGAATATCGAAATTTTGCGGTGTCTCATGTTGTAACGATAACCGGGCATCTCCGGAAACTAACTCAGTAGTAGCTCGATTGTTAGCAAGAAAGTAGAAACACCGATCTGCTAACGGTTCTACATCGGGGTTAAGTTCATAAATTTTAAAGTGATCCCGCTCCGAAGCGTAGCTGGTTAAAGTACCGATACCTAATCCGATTAAGCCTACTTTCAATCCGGTCACCGGACGCGGGTACTGGCTGAACCAATGCTGAACAAGTGGATGCGGTATCAGGCATCAATCGTGTAGCTGCGCTCAAGTGCTTACCGCCTCATGAAGTCCAGGGCCTGCTCATGCAGGTGACGGTTTGCGGCAGTCACCACCAGACCACCGTTGATAGGTACATTACCCGTTATATCGGTCACGACACCACCCGCCCCCTCAACAATAGGTACCAGCGGTAGTATGTCGTATGGTTGCAGCCCGTCTTCCACGACGATGTCGATCATTCCCATTGCCAGGAGGCAGTATGCATAACAATCACCGCCATAACGCATCAATTTGACATGCCCGGATAGATTTTCGAAATTATCCAGATTTCGCTGGTTGTCAAACATCTCCGGGTGAGTGCAATAGAGTACTGAGTCAGATAAGTTCGTAGCAGCACGTGTATTTAGCGCCTGGATATTACCTTTACGGATCATCCGGGCATTGTCGGCAGAGCCGATCCATATTTCATCCAGATAGGGCTGGCACATAAATCCAATGGCTGGATGACCATCTTCGAGTAAACCTAACAATATCCCCCAGGCAGTCATACCGCTCATGAATGAGCGAGTACCATCAATCGGGTCGATAATCCACGCTGTTGAGCTGTCAGGATTTACATTACCAAATTCCTCTCCGATGATACCGTGCTCCGGATAATGTGACTCTATACGATTCCGGATAAGGAGTTCGACCTCCTTGTCCGCCTGGGTAACCGGGTCGAAACCATGTCCTTCCTGTTTGTTGACGACCGTTAGCGGTGCACGAAAATACCGCAGCGCTATCGTACCGGCGTCAACCAGCACAGATTGTGCGAAATTCACGTATTGGTTCACTTCCGATTTGATCATACCGCTATTGTACAGTCGTTAGCGCTGTCGCATACATATATGTGTTTCTTACTCGGGTAAAGTCAGCGTTGCGTCGAGGTATTGAATCAATCGTACTGAAAGGCGATCAAAATCGATATCTGATGCCATTGCGTTGGTACCTTGTCCGCCGTACAGGGCACCGCTCACCGGCACGGGTGCTGGTGGGTTTTTAGCATAATTTACCGCATCCGTAAGATCTGTCGAGAACTCTTCAACAAGTCCTGCTTTCGTCTGGGGACCTGTTACACACATATGCAGAGCGCTGGGGAATTGCTGGCCGTTGAATCGCCAGCCACGTTGTTTCATAAAGTCGTTGACGTGATAGATATCGAATTCGTCAGACGTAAATGAAAAACAGAAAGAGGGTGTACCCATCAGCCGCAATTCAGGGATTTGCCTGACGACGTCCTGCATCGCATACGCAACCTTGAAAATTGCATCAGATTTCGCCAGGTAGCCTTCACGTCCCAGTTTATACATCACTGCCCAGGTTGCAGCGATCAGGCCGCCGGAACGACTGCCGCCAATTCCTGGTGATAAGTAGGTGCCACCCAGCCAGCCCGGATCCATAAAGTACTGATGCTTGCGCAATGATTTGTTGCGATAGAGACAAACCGATGTGCCTTTGGGTCCATAGCCGTACTTGTGAGTGTCTGCAGATATACTGGTAACACCGGGCAGCCGAAAATGAAAATCGGGAATGTCATAACCCAGTTCCTGCCCCCAGGGCAGAATGAAACCACCCAGGCAACCATCTACGTGAAGTCCCACCCCATGTTCCAGCCCAAGAGCCGAGAGATCCTCAATGGGATCTATTGTGCCATAAGGGTAATTACCAGCAGATCCGACCAGGGCGACCGTGTTCGGGTTAATGTGATCTCGTACAAAATCCAGATCCACCTGGGTGGTCTTTGCATCTACCGGAGCGGCCACCTCTTTGATGCCAAAGTAGTGGCAGGCTTTTCGAAAAGCTGAATGAGCGGTTACCGGAATAATCGCTTCAGGTGCCGTGATATTTGCCTCGGCGCTGGCCTTGTTGCGGTATGCCAACATGGCGCACATGATGCTCTCGGAACCGCCGGAATTGATTGTGCCACAGGGTTCATTGCCATCTGTTCTCGCCTCGTCGCCATGCATCATATTCAGGGTCATGTCGATAATTTCTGCCTCGAAGCGGGTCTGGCTCGGACACATGTCTCTCTGCAAGACATTCACATGGGAATAAGAACGGAATATTTTCGCGATCAGGTCGTAGACGGTTTGGTCTCCACCATACATGGTCCCTGAACACTTGCCGGTTTGCCAGAAGGCATCCTCCTGCATGGCCGTATCCTGCAGTTCTTTGATGAGTGCGGTTTCATCCACACCTTTTTCGGGCATTCCCTCATATTTATCTAATCCCATCTCATCTATCTCCTATTGATTAATCTGTTCATACAATTCTCGATTCGCTTCAAAAAATTCAAGGAAGTGTACAAAATTGCGGCTATACATTGCTGCGTTCTCCGGATTAGGCTGGAACTCCTGAGTACAGACGACACACTCTTTGAGTTTGTTTTTTGCGATGTAGTCAAGTCGTTCGAATGTGAGCATGGCAGCTCCGCAGCTTGCGATCGCATGGGGTGATTCCATCTGGCGGACTGGCCTGTCCAGGATATCTGCCAGGATCTGGCACAAGGAATCAAGACGCGCCGGACCGCCGCCCACCGTGATGGTATCAAGTTGTGTTCCGATAAACTCCTGCACCGCTTCCAGCAACCACCGGATATTCATGCAAATTCCTTCGACCACGGCCCGAGCGAGATCAGGCCTGGTGTTCTCGATGGACAGATTCATAAATCCGGCTCGCACCGAATCGTTGGCATTTGGTGCCAGGGATCCACCGAGCCAGGGTAGGAAATAGACCCCATTGCTTCCTGCCGGTACGCCTTTGATGGCCTCGTTTAACAGTGTATATGGATCGTCAACTTGATTGTTCGCCATACTGTCATCAGGAAACATCCATTGCTCTAACACCTGTTGCAGCACTTTTCCACCGAGGCCATTTTCTGCCATCACATTGTACTCACCTGCCAGGGGGCTTGGCATACTCAGCATAGCGGTATTCAGATCCGATTTTTTTTCACTCATGGAACTTACCAGAACGCTGGTAGTGCCGATACTCAGACCGCCCATTGAGGGTTCGATTGCACCCGTTGCTATTGTGACTGATTGGGTGTCATTGACTGGTGCCAGCACAGGTGTGTCAGCCGGTAATCCCAATTCATGTGCCAGGTCCGGTAAAAGCTTGCCTACGGTCGCATTTTTGTTGGTAAGCGGCGGTAGTTTATCGGCATCCAGGCCAGACATTTCCACCAGTTTGTTGTCATAGTCAACCTTGTCCGGATCACGATGGTCGGTTAGTAGCAGTGGGAAAACCGTGCAGGGATTCGACACGATCCTGCCGGTCAGGCAACTCGTCACGTAATCGGCCGGTTCCAGAAAGGCGCAAGTTTTTTCGTACACTTCAGCACGCTCATGTTGAATCCATTGCATATGTGCCAGGGAGATACCTCCGGTAGGGGACGGTGGCAGACCGTGAACCTCAAGCCAGTAAGGCAGTGCATCCTCAAATTTTTCGTAGACTGCCAGGTTGTAGGGTGCACCGCGACGATCCATCCAGAGAATCATATTATGGGTAGGTGTCCCCGTGGCATCTACAGGTACGATCGAAACGTATTGGCTTGCACAGGTAATGCCAATGATATGTTCAGGTTTACAGGTGGCAATTGCCTGTTTTACTACTTGTTTAACCGCGCTCCAGAGTTCAAACGGATCTTGTTCGGCGCCACCATCAGGAAGCATGATTGTATGTAATACTTCTGAGGCGAATGAGACGACGTGTCCAGTGAGATCCACCACGGAGGCTTTCGCCGTCGTGGTGCCAACATCAATGCCCAGGGCAAGTGGGTTTTTAGTCGTCATATTAACTCGTTACTCCCTTAAACTGGTTGTCTGGGTGCTGCAAGTCCAGTTTGCGGTGGTGTACCTGGATGAGGCTGCCACAGTTTTCAGCGTGAATATAAGTGTCCCTTACTATACAGGATATGTGTTGAGATTTGCCGAAAAACTTGGCCAGCCCCTTTGCGGGGCTACCAATCGAAAAACCTGCGGCGTTACCGGAGGATTGTTATTCAGTTACCTTGCCAGCGGGATTCAAGCAGGCCATGCTGGTAATTTTCATTTCTGGTCCGAATCGTTTCTGTTGATGAATGACCATGCACTGATACCGGATTCATCGTCAGTTCGAGATACCTGTATGATTCCCTGAAATCTTTTATCTGTACCAGCATCGTTAGTGATGGTCGTCTCAATAGCCAGATTGACTATGTTATGACCTGCTTGTACCGCCATTATTGAATCTGTCTGCATGTGTCCGGATCCTTGCATGGTGAAGTCATCCGGACCTTCCAGCAGCGTGATATTGCCCGCGCTGATTTCCACATGAGGATATTTCAACAGCGTGGCACAACTTTTCAAACTGCCATTATTGTAACCCTGCACGAATGCTTCGATTAGCTTGAATGCGGGCCGTTCAGATTCGGCAGGATTGTCTTCAGGAATATAATCGCAGGCAAAACGCGATTGTATGCCCCATTTACCGTCTGAACAGGTGACAATATAAGTGATAGGTGTGGTGAGTATCTTCACCCCGGCGGAATTGTAGCGGCTCCATTGTCCGGCGACGTGAATTTTATCGTCAGATACATGGAGGACCTGCTTGTAGTCCCACTCACTGTGATCCCAACCGCTATCGATTATCCGCTGGTAGTCGAAGGCACTGATGTAGCTCTCGGCATCCGGAATAATCCTGGTATTAAATCCTGGCGTGGGTCTGGCATGGGGAAAGTTGAGAGATTCAGCCCAGAGTTTTACGTCTCTGGAATTGAATGTATCGATGAACCGATCTACTGCATCCAATCCGATTTGTTCGAGCTCTGCATCATTCATGCGGGTCACCTGTGAGTAGAAACATTGGGGGAAAGAAATACTGCAGGACAGTTTACTTAATTATTTTGGAATTGTTTAATTCGGGTGTTTAATTCGGGGACAGTTTACCTATTGCGATTTGTGCAACGCTGCAAATTAATCATTGCGTTTTTTGCAATAGGTAAACTGATGGGATGGACACTCCAGC
>CAZNFE010000050.1:0-12068 GCA_964571945.1 uncultured Pseudomonadales bacterium | reverse complement strand
TGATACAACCACCTGCACCATCGAACATCCGTTTCCCAACCAGCGCACTGAGTCGGAAGGCCCCTTTTAGATTCACCTCAATTACCTTGTCAAACAGCGCCTCCGTCACCTGGTCGAGCGAGGGATACAAAGGTGACAGGCCAGCATTGTTGATTAACACATCGCAATTGTCCAGCCTTCGTTCACATTGCCGATGAGGTTTCTGCGCGGCGCCCTGACATTCTCAAAAAACGTTTCACAGAAGGGCGAAGATCCGCTGATTAGCTTGATGGGGGTAGCTTTGACTCCGGGATCATCCATATCAAACAGAATAAAGCTGATGCCGTTGTGTTTGGGTACATCGGGATCGGTTCGGACCAAACAGAAAATCCAGTCAGCCTGATCTGCGAATGAAGTCCAGACCTTTGATCCATTAATGATGTAGTCATCACCATCCAGCACGGCGCGAGTTTGCAGGCTGGCCAGATCGGAACCTGAGCCGGGTTCACTGTATCCCTGACACCATCTTATCTCACCGCGAATGATCTTCGGCAGGTGTTCCTGTTTCTGTTCCTCAGTACCCATTTCCAGTAATACCGGACCCAGCATACTGATACCGAAACTGGACAGTACCGGTCTGGCATGGATGCGATACAGTTCTTCCTGCAGGACACGAGACTCATCCCTGTTCAGGCCGCCTCCGCCATATTCCGCTGGCCACTCGGGGCAAGTCCAGCCTCTGGATGCCATATTGTCCAGCCAGATTTTTGAATCCGGATTCTTGTAGGTGGCTTTTCGACCACCCCAGACCACTTCATCTTCAGCCATTGGTGTGCGCATGGAAGCAGGACAGTTTTCTTCCAGCCAGGCGCGAGTATCCTCACGAAATTCTGTTAGTGAATCCAATTGTTGTCTCCATTTCTAATCAATTCGTCAGATGAATTCGGATTGTTATTGGCGCCCGATATTATCATTGGTGGTAATAATCTGCCATGCTCGATGTCATACCAACAGGCAAAATACACTGAATTTTTGCTTGTATAAGTACATACCTGTGTATGGCCGAATTCCGTAAATGTCGCGCATGCTTTACCGGTTTATACTGAGTCCGTTAGGATTTCTGCATAAGGTGAAAGTAATGAAGAGCCGCTACCTGTGGTGCAGACCTGATTCTTCTTGTATCTTGCTCATTGCAACAAGGTTGTGTTTACCCGTTTATTCACTGGTATCTGGATAATGCCATGTCTACTTCTCGAAAGATGACCTTTGGACGCTACGACTACGCGGTGTTTCTGACCTTCTTTGCCTATGCCGCCGGTTCAGTAATCATTCCTGTGGCATTGATTAAACTCGCACTTGACCTCGGTTTCTCACTTGAGGAAGGAGGCATGGTCGCAGGTGGTGCATTGAATGTCGGTCGCACGCTCACGATCGTAGCTGCCATGCTGCTAGTTGGGTTTGCGGCGGGGCAATGGGGTGCACGCCGGACTTTGGGCGCTGCCGTAATATTTATGGGTGCTGGTATGATGCTCTGCGCTTTCGCGCCAGTGTATAGCATTCTCTTTCTCGCCCTCATGCTGGCAGGCCTTGGGGAAGGTGTCATTGAGGGTCTTGCCACACCATTCGTGCAGAAATTGCATCCAAACGAACCCGGTCGATACACCAATTTCGCGCACGCATTCTGGTCCATCGGTGTATTGGTAACAGTCATCTTGAGCGGCGGCCTCCTCACACTGGGGGTATCCTGGCGCACACTTGTAGGCGCGGTTTCCCTGGCAGGTGTCCTTGCTGGTGTGCTCATTCTAATGCGACCGCAGTCAGGGCAACAAACGTATCCCGATGCCATAGAACGCACTGATTGGCGCACAATTAAGAGCCAAGCCCTAAGGATCATTCAAGTACCACGCTTCTGGCTATATTATTTCGCTATGTTTATGGCCGGTGGCGGTGAGTTCTGCCTTACCTTCTGGAGCGCAAGTCATATTCAGCTGCATTACGGTGCATCAGCTTGGAGTGGTGGGTTGGGGGTGGCATTCTTTGCCGCAGGAATGACTCTGGCGCGTACCGGTTGGGGCTACCTGATTCACCAGGATGGTTTGAAGAAACTAATCATGCAATCCGCTGCTGCGGGCACACTCGTCTGCTTGTTGATTCCAGCGGCAGATAGTATATGGGTATTCTTCGCACTGATCTTCTTTGCCGGGATTGCCACCGGTCCCTTCTGGCCGAGTATACAAAGCCATGCCGCCGACCAGCTATCAGACACAGATCCAACCATGCTGCTGATCCTCCTTTCGTGTGCCGGTGTACCAGGTTGCGGTGTCTTCACCTACTTGATGGGTTATCTGGGAAATCAGTCCGGGAGCCTGACAACTGCCTTCTATCTGGTACCTGCTTCCTATGCCTTACTGGGCATCCTGATCGGATTGGATCATGTGTACACGAAAGGGATGGTGACGTCTGAGCGTACTTGATTGGGATTAGGTACCGCTTGTAACAAAAAGGTCAGAATCATTTTTGTCACTCTATTGCTCCCCAGAAACGTAACCACCTCCTTTTACAGTGAGAACCAACCAGGTGATCTTAATTCAATGCATCACAGCCAGGTATTGTCAGTATTCGCTGACATGTTTGCTGCATAGACGAGAGCGATAAATGACATTAGTATTGAACTCATGCTAATGTTTTCGATGCCTGAACCCGTGTGACAGCTAGGAACGTGAACAGACTCGCGATTCGAGTTGTCATGATGAATGACACTCAACCTGATAATGAAATTCCATGAATATTGAAGTGCGTGATGCGGCCTTGCTGGAGATCCTTGATGAAGAACTTGAGTTGGAACTACTGGCCGATGATTTTCAGTTTACGGAGGGACCGATTTGGCACCCGATTGAGAAGCATCTGACATTCAGTGATATTCCAGCCAATCGGCTGTTTCGCTGGAGTGAAACAGAGGGATTGTCTGTTTTCCGCGAACCCAGCAATATGGCGAACGGCAACACCTATGACAGGGTAGGGTGCATGCTGAGCTGTGAGCATGCGACCAGCCGGGTGACCAGGACTGAACAGGATGGGACAATAAGCATTCTGGCCAGTCACTATCAGGGTAAAGAACTTAATAGCCCCAACGACATTGTCGTGCGCAATGATGGCAGCGTTTGGTTTACAGATCCTGCTTACGGCCGACAGGGGCACACGGGTATTGTCCGTGAACAGGAGTTGGATTTTCAGGGCATCTATCGAGTCGACCCGGAGACCAGACAACTAACCATGCTGGGTGATGATTTCGAGACCCCCAACGGCCTCGCGTTCAATCTTGATCACACCGGGCTATATGTTGCAGATACTGTACGAAAACACATTCGATACTTCGATATCTCTGAGGATGGTGCGATTTCAGGTGGCGAGATATTTGCTCGCTCAACCGGGGAGGGCGCGGGTGCACCTGATGGGCTAAAGATCGATAGTCGCGGGAATGTCTTTTGCGCCGGGCCTGGTGGTGTGCATATTTATCGGCCAGAAGATGGGCGATGCCTGGGCGTCATATTGACACCTGCTTTCTGTGCCAACTTTGCATGGGGTGGAGATGATTTGTGCACTCTGTTTCTTACCGCGTCCACGCAATTGTTTCGAGCGCGGGTTAAGGTGGCTGGTCTACAGTTATTTTGAGTGTTGGGGATGTTGAGGGTCTCCCGATCGAAATACCTCCGGCTTTGCCGGAGGATTGTTATTAACCAGAAAATCGGATCGATGTAATTGGCTCATTGAATTCGTTTTTGGGCTTAAAGTATTTACGGAACTGGAGATTGACATGCGTGGCAAATTAGCAGGAAAAGTGGCTTTGATCACCGGTGGCACCAGTGGTATAGGAGAGGCTACTGCAGAGTTCTTCGTGAAAGAAGGTGCATCGGTGGTGATCACCGGTCGCTCGACAGAGAAGGGCGAGGCAATTGCTGACAATTTGGGTGATGCCTGTTTGATGGTAACCGGTGATGTCAGAGAGGAAAATGCCATAAAGTCTGCCATTGATGTCACCGTTAAAGAATTCGGAGGTCTCGATATTCTGTTCAACAATGCCGGGGGCCCAACCGGGGGTGACCTGGAAAATATAACCCCAGAGGCAATACATTATGCAATTGAGCTGCTCTTTGGCAGTGTTGTGCTCGGTATGAAGCACGCTATTCCACTGCTAAAGATAAACGGTGGCGTAATTATCAATAACTCATCCATCGCGGCGATTCGTGCAGGACAGGGAGAGTATCTTTACTCAGCAGTGAAGGCGGCAGTCACGCATTACAGTAAATTAGCGGGAGCAGAGCTCGGTCAACACAATATCCGTGTCAACTGCATTTCACCAGGTTCCATTGCGACGCCGATATTCTGGGGTGGATCTGCACGGGCCAATACGCTCACCGATGAGGACAATGCAAGAAAAATGGCCAAGTTGCAGCGCAATCTGATCAATGCAACGCCGTTAACACGACCCGGTCTTGCCAGCGATATCGCCGCGGCTGCTCTCTTTCTGGCAAGCGATGAAGGGAGTTTTATCAATAGCCATGATTTGGTTGTGGACGGTGGTAGAACCGCAATGTTTTTTGAACCGCCTCGTGGATGATATTGCCGGAAAAGGTATTCGATTTATCTAAAATACACCTGTCCCCATATGCGCAGAGTATGAGGTCAAATCAGGAGATTCTGATATCAGGTTCAAGTCAGTATTTTGCATGAACTGAAATATCATACGTTCAATAACCTCGCTGCGTTCTCACCCATCCATTTTGGTCGGACACTTTCGCGTATCGGAATCGTATTGAATTCTTCCACAACTTCTTTCAGGGAAAGACCTAGTGTAATCCAGGAACTGGCAAACAACATGCGATCAGCCAGTAGTGTATTGCCAAACTGAAGCATCATCTCCCAGCCACTGCCTGCTTTTGGTATGTGTGCTGGCCTGTGTGCTGCGAGATCAATATAGACATTTTGATGTCTTCTGGCCACGCCAACAAGTTCCGGTACCCAGGGCCATCCCCCTAACCCTGCGATCACTGTTAGCTCCGGGAAATCTCGGCAGACCTCATCGAGGTATAATGGGCGACCGAGATCCATTGGCCGGTCAGATGCATAATTCATCGTGCAATATACTCGTGCTGGAATACCGAGTTCTACACACTTGGCATACAAGGGATAATACTTCTTATCGTTGGCCCGCATGTTTTCCCTGAAGCACGAAACCTCAAGACCTCTGAGACCACGCTCCTTCACCAGGGATTCCAGCTCCCTTACTCCTGTCATTCCTGACCTGGGGCTGATACGGGCCCAGGGAATAAATCGATCCGGGTACTTATCCGCCAGGGTCAGTGTGTGCTCTATAGACGCGTGACGTCCTGTGCCAATGCAAGCCAGTGTAATTCCAGCATCATCCAGCATGTTGATGAATTCCTCTTCACCGGGTGCGTTGTCAATCGCTCGCGATGCGATTTCTCGCCTTACCGCCATTGGTTTCATGGTCTTCTTTGCGAACTCAAACTCTTCGTTACTCATGCCTGCATCTTCCGCCCACTTCGCACCAAAGATATTGATGTAGTTAGCCATGCCTTCATCTTCATTTGTCTCATACTCGGCAAGATCAGCTTCCTTGACTTCTTTGGTCGGAATGTCACATTCAATATCGATAATCATTTTTCGCTCCCTGATCCACCCGCGTCAGCTTCGATGATGCCGTCATCAAAGAGTGATTGGCGTTGGTCATCAGATAATCCCAGCAAGTCGCGCAACACGACATCATTATGCTCACCCAGCACAGGAGGTGGTCCCTGGGGTCTGGATTTGCCGCTGGAAAATTTGAAAGGTGTATTGATAACAGAAGTTTGCTCTCCTCCGGGCAGTGTCAGCGCAAACTTCATCTCCCTGTCATGAACAATTTGACTGTTCACAACTTCCTGAGAGGAATTCACCTTGCCAAAAGGAATATCGTACTCATCGAAAATCGCACTCACCTGCGCTACTGTTTTTTCAAGTGCCCACTCGCTCACGATGCGAATGTACTCCGACATATTCTTTCGCTGTTGCGTGACAGTGTTGAATCTTTCGTCGATGATGAGTTCAGGGCGCCCGATTGCAAGAACAACTTTCTCAAAATTTAAAGCAACAGAAGCTGCGATGTAACCGTCTTTCAATTTTAGTGGTGGTCGGAAAATGTAACTTGGTTCATCCGCATCAGCGTTACCGAAGATAGTGCGCTGCAAGGTAGAATCGTTGGATGCGATCAGGGAATCAAGCATGGAAACATCGATGTATTGGCCCAGTCCCGTTATGGCCCGGTGATACAATGCCGCGAGAATGGAGATGGTAGCATTCAGCGATGCACAGGTATCTCCCAGTGAAACCGGGTATCCCGGTGGGCTGTCAGTTTCATTGCCAAACATTTTCTGTGCAGCGTAATCCAAACCGCTTAGTGCTTGAATGATATCTGTATAGGCAGGTCTTTTCGCATGCTGTCCTTCTTGACCAAACCCGGAAATGGAACAATAAACGATGTCAGGATTCACTGCATGAATTTCTTCATACCCCAGTCCTATGTCGTTAATCAATCCGGCTCGAAAGTTTTCAAGGAACACATCGCATTGACCGGCTAACTGCCTGATCAGTTCAACGCCGCGCTCCGTGCGATAGTCAATACAAAGACTTTTCTTTCCGGCATTGAACTGTGTGAATGAAGCAGAGAATTTACCTTTCCTTGGAATTGTCGACCTGAGCTGATCTCCTCTTGGTGATTCAATTTTGATAATTTCCGCACCCAGGTCGCCCAGCATACGGCTACAGAAAGGCCCAGAGATTACTCTGCTGAGATCCAACACTCTAACATCCTGGAGTATTCTCACGGGACACCCATCACTATCAACAATTGGTCACTCAAGATATCATAAGAGAGTTTCGATACAATAAGGAGCAGAAATTCTAGAAAAGGAGAAAGCGATGTTCAGTCACATAATGGTTGGTGCAAATGATATGCAGGCATCGAAGGCATTTTACGATGCTGCTCTGGGCGCACTGGGACACGCACCGGGTAATATGGATGACAAGGGCCGCTGTTTTTACGTCACGGCGAGTGGTGTTTTTGCGATTACTCCACCCATTGACGGCCAACCTGCAAGCCATGGTAATGGCAGTACGATAGGTTTCATTGCCGCCGATCCGGCTGCCGCCGATGCCTGGCATGCGGCGGGAGGAGCCAACGGAGGTGTATCCTGGGAAGATCCCCCCGGAGTACGTGAGAATGCTAACAGTAAACTTTACCTGGCTTATTTGCGGGATCCTTCAGGTAACAAAATTTGTGCATTGCATCGAATGGGCTGAGTGTACAAGACCAATATTGAAGGGATGCGCGTCAGTCCGCTAACTCTTCAATCACTGAATTCAATTCTATCTGGACAGTATGCCTGATAAAAAGAACCAGAAAATCCTGATAGCCGGGTCAGGTATCTGCGGCCTGTGTTCAGCAATGGCTTTAGCCAGGACAGGGCGACAGATAATTCTGTTTGATCAGGATAGTGCGCCACCGGAGGGTGATGCCGACCAGGCATTCCAGCAATGGGATCGTCGTGGTGCAGCCCAGTTCAGACACCCGCATGCTTTCCTTGGTCTGATGTGCAACGTAATTAAGGACAACTATCCGGATTTACTTGAACAGTTTTACGAGGCTGGAGCTCGCAGGGTTGGATTCGAAGAAATGATACCTCACGAGTTCCTGGAGCACTATTCACCTGTCGCTGGTGATGAAAGACTCTGGATACTCATGTGCCGACGCGCCACCATTGAAACTGTCATGCGTCACTATGTCACAAGTCTCGCGGGTGTTGAAATAGTGAATAACGCAACTGTTACAGGTCTGTTATCCCACCAGAATAATGGTGTTCCTGAGGTGGACGGGTATCAGGTCCTCATTAATGGTGAGACGCTTGAATTTTTCGGTGACATCATAGTCGATGCAAGTGGCCGGACCAGCAAAATTAAGAAGTGGGTAGAACAACTGGCGGTCGTAACCATTGAAGAAGAAAAAACTGACGCAGACATAGTTTACTACACCAGGCACTACCGGCTGAAACCAGGACAATCAGAACCAATCAGAGGAGAAAATGCGGGTTCCGCTTGGTACCTTTAATCAGTTGTCCGAGTCGTTCACAAATGGAACCGTGTTAAATCTATCTCGACGAAATAGTCAAGGTAGTGAATAATAAAAACGCATAGGGAAGTTTCAGCCAGGAGATTGAATATGATCGAACATCATATCGACATCAGTACTGCCCAGGGTGAGATGAATACTTTTGTTACCCATCCCGAAGAAGGTGGCCCTTTTCCGGTAGTATTTTTCTACATGGATGCACCGGGTAAGCGAGAGGAATTACACGATATGGCTCGCCGCATAGCAACGGTCGGCTATTATGTGGTATTGCCAAATCTGTATTATCGAAAGACCAGGGAATTCAGTTTCGTGCGTGATGAACAGGGTATGAAGAAGATGTTCGAAATGATGAATCACCTGAGCATAGACCTGATTATGCAGGATTCGCAAGCGATGCTTGATTTTGTCGATGCGGATGAATCAGCCGCATCCGGGAAAATTGGTGCAGTTGGCTATTGTATGAGCGGCCCGTATGCTTGCTCGGTTGCTGCTACGTACCCGGCGAGAGTTCAATGTGCTGCCTCAATCTATGGTGCAAATCTGGTGACAAAGCAAGATGATTCACCCCATTTGAAGTTACACAAGATCAGTGGCGAGTTGTACTTTGCCTGCGCGGAAATTGATCAATACGCACCGACCGGGTTGATTGAAGAGTTGCAGCAGAAACTGGAATCCAGTGGTGTTAATTATCGACTGGAATGGTATCCGGGTGCGGAGCATGGATTTGCATTTCCGCAACGTGAGGGTATTTATAATAAAGCGAGTGCGGAACGACACTGGGAACGGTTATTTGCGCTGTTTGACCGGAACCTGCACTAGGAAAATGTAAAGGACAGCCGGAAAAAAGCGTCTCTTTCCCGGCGGTAAAAATGAATTGATTCTTGTACCAGTATTCCCGCACCAAGGAGTTATGCACCCAAATGAGCTATACACATCCAGACTATCTGGTTTCTACCGAGACATTGGAACAGGCAGTTCAGACTGAATCGGATCGAGTACGTATTTTCGATGTCACGGTGAAGCTGGTTCCGAGCCCACCGGGCTACAAAGCTGAATCTGGCGTAGAAGACTATCAGCAAGCGCACATACCAGGGACGACTTTTCTTGACCTGCCACGTGACTTTTCTGACCAGTCGAGTGAGTTCAGTTTCATGCTGCCGTCGGCCGAACATCTTCAAGCAGCCTATCGTAAAGCAGGAATTGATGAAGAATCACGAGTCGTGTTTTATAGTACCGGCCATATGATGTGGGCGACTCGTGCCTGGTGGATGCTTCATTCCTGCGGCCACAGGAATGTATGTGTGTTGGATGGCGGATTCGACAAGTGGCAGCAGGAAGGACGGCCGGTCAATCAGGCCAGTTCGTCTGCAACGCCCGATCCAGGTAACTTCACGGTTAATCTGGATGCTGCTCTCTGGGCAGACAAGTCCAGGACCCTTGCCGCCATCACGGATAGTGATATTTGTACCATCAATGCGCTTTCTCCGGGTGTGTATTCGGGGGAGGCCGAGATGAACTACGGGCGCAAAGGGCACATTGAGAATAGCAGGAATGTCTTTTATGACGAGATGTTAGAAGATGGTTGTTTTCGGTCTGCTGACGATATTCGAGCGGTATTCTCGGCAAAAGGAGTGCTTGAGAAACCACAGATCATCACCTATTGCGGCGGTGGTATCTCCGCAACCATAGATGCGCTGGCACTGAAGCTTATTGGCCACGAAAATGTGGCTGTGTATGATGGTTCCATGGGTGAATGGGCGCGCGATGAAGCGCTGCCACTTATAGAGGGTGCTGAGTAATCTCGGCGTCACAAAAACAGGAAAAATAAGATGTCGGGCAAATCCAGTCCTTTGCATGGTCTGCGAGTTGTTGACCTAACCAATGATAGTGGCAGATTCACCACCAAACTCCTGACCGAGATGGGCGCAGATGTAGTGCGTATCACATCCAAAGGATCCTCCGGGCACCCGATGAAAGACCCCGATGTTGCCAGGCGGGGGGGTGTTTTGGACTGGTGGTACGACGGTGGTAAAAGACGCCATATAATTGACCTGGATTCTGAGGCAGGTCGAACCCGGTACCAACAATTAGTGAGTGCTGCGGACCTGGTAATTGAAACAGAGCCGCCCGGGCGTCTGGACCGACTGGGCATTGATCACCACCAGATGATGGCAGTGAATGCCAGTCTTGCACAGGTATCCATCACACCCTTTGGCAGAACAGGACCTCGCAGGGACTGGGTTACATCCGATCTTGTTTCAGCCGCACTGGGCGGATGTCTCTCGGTCACTGGCCTTCCGGATCGACCGCTCAATATCTGGGGACGGCAAGTCTATAACTACACGGGTTTTATGGGCGTAATCTGCGGTCTGGCTGCTGTTTATGCCGCGCGTGGCGATGGTAAAGGAAGGCACGTCGATGTATCCACTCATGAAACCCTGTCCGGATCGATCGAACACATTCTCATGCAGTGGTATTTCGACGATCTGCTGTCGCTGCCCAAGGTAGCACAACGCCAGGGTGCCTTGCATTGGATACGTGCTTATGATTTGACGAAATGCCGCTCTGGCTACACGATGATCACACCCACACCTGATACTGCTCTGCTGATCGATTGGATGATCGAAGATGGCTGCGAGGCTGCAGAGAAATGGAAAGATCTCGATACCACCGGCGCTGTTGAAGTGATCGATGACATCATGGATGCCGTTCGGGTCTGGGTAAGGCAATATGATGCTTCTGCGCTCTGGTGGCAGGCCCAGCAACGCCATGTGGCATTTGGTGGTGTGCTGGATATTCCAACGGTTGCTGCTATTCCGCAGTTCAAACATCGGCACTTTTTTGTGGATGGCAATGCTGGAGGGTCGCCGGTTATACAGCCATCACAGCTGGTTCGATTTAGTGATGCACCAGAAAACCCACCTCGTGCACCGGCGCTCGATGAATCCGCGATAGATGAAATTCTCGCCAGTTGGCAAACGAGGCCAGCATTGCGAACATCGGGATCTGTTCCCGCTGCCAGTCCCTTGCAGGGTATCAAAGTTGCTGATTTTACCTGGGTGCTGGCAGGTCCATTTTGTACCCGCATGCTGGGAGATCTGGGGGCAGATGTTATTAGAATTCAGAATGAGGAAACATCAACACTCGTCAATCTGCCAGACTTCCCCTATTACTTTGTCTGGAATCGATCCAAGCGGAGTGCCACCCTAAATATGAAACACCCGGGGGCAATTGCAATGGCTCGTCGTCTGATTGAGAATTGTGATGTACTGGTCGAAAACTACAGTGCTGGTGTGCTGGACTCGTGGGGCCTGGACTGGGACACGGTGCATGAATGGAACCCTCGTCTGATTTACGTCACCATGTCAGGTTGCGGCCATGACGGCCCCTGGCAACATGTTATATCCTATGCTCCCACCATACATGCACTCTGTGGCATTACTCATTTGACCAATTTTCCTGATCGGGGAGATGTCGGTCCCGGCTTCTCCCTCAATGATCACCTGGCAGGTTTCAGTGCGGCTGCGGCGACCCTGGCTGCGATTCACGCGCGGGAAAAAACCGGCCGCGGTCAGAAAATTGATATGGCACAACTTGAAATTGGCACCTATGCCATCGGTCCGGCACTGCTGGATCACTTTACGAACCAACGGGAAGCCAGGCCGCTGGGTAATGTGGACGGTCTTCAGGATCATGTGCCTAATGAGGTTTACCCATGTAAAGACGGTTTTCTAGCGGTTAGTGTAACATCGCTGGATGAGTGGCGGTCACTGGTGGGCGTGATCGGTGAGAAGACGCTTGCGGATGTCGCACTTGAAGATGAGTCCACCAGAGCAGAGCACAGATCGGCTATAGATTCCATCCTCTCCGATTGGCTTACAGGCCAATCAGCCAGGACCGCCAT
>CAZNFE010000049.1:0-12103 GCA_964571945.1 uncultured Pseudomonadales bacterium | reverse complement strand
TTTGAGGGGCTCCCGATCGAAATACCTCCGGCTTTGCCGGAGGATTGTTATTGCAGGTGATCAGCATGGCAGATAAAGAGCCGACAGCGATCACGGCTGGCGGGTCTATCCATGACCGGCATTGGTTGATAGCAGATGCAGGTCTACCCCCAGTAAAGATGCAGCAGTTTCAGACCGGGACTGAAATGGGACATCGAACAGTATTTCGCTGGTAGCCGGGCTGATCAGCCACACATTTTCCGCGAGTTCCCGTTCCAGCTGACCGCTGTCCCAACCGGCATATCCGAGTATGGCAAGAATCTTTGCAGGACCTAATCCGATACATAGGTCTTCAACTATGTCCAGCGAAGTAGTCAGCTTGACATCCTTGCACACCGACTGGGTGTACTCGAAGTCATCAGCCTCGGAATCATGCAGAAAGAACACCCTGTCCTGGCCCACAGGGCCGCCATCCAAAACAGGTAACAAACAATTTTTTGCTGCGGGAATGCTGGTAAACAGATCACTGAATTCGAGGTCGGTTGGACGGTTGATAATCAATCCGAACGCACCCTGAGCATTGTGTTCGATTATGTAAATGACGGTATCCGAGAAGTAATCCTCGCTCAAACCCCGCAATGCAATCAGGCAGTGATTCTTGAGACTGGAGTGGGTGCCTTCGAGTTCAGATGGGACGCGTGCCATGAAGGTGATATCGCAACCGTTAAACAGCCTGGTATTCTAGCCTGTTCAGAGTGTCAAGCAAATGATTAGCCCCCGGAATGTCAGTATTGTTGTATAAATCAACTCAATAGCTTCGTAGTGAGCTATTTTTCCGGAACTGCCAGGTGCGTATGATTTCCAGCACATCAGTAGTTTGCCGAAGCTCATCGGGGAATGGAGCGAAAGGTGCTGCCAACCTGACAATTCTGATAGCTGCGTCGTCCAACACAGGATGACCGGATGACTGGAGTAATACAACCTCGTTCAGTGCGCCATTTGGGAGAACCGAAACCATAAGCCTTAGATCCCCGTACAGTTTGCGTCTCCTGGCTTCCTGAGGGTAGTTGAGATTGCCGATGGTTTCAATTTTGCGCCGCCAGGAATGGAGGTAAAAAGCATCCACGGTGGCTTTTGTTGAAAGGCTGGTGAGGCGCTTGATACGCGGCCTTTTTGCATGGATCTGGCGTTGCCTGTCCAGGCGGGCTTCCAGGCTGGCGATTTCCAGACTACGTTCCTGAAGGTTTTTCTTACTGGTAAGATGTAGCGGCGCCTGGGGCAGGTCCTTGTCCTGGATCTTGGTGGGCGTGTGCCTCTCTGATTCTGTTTTCGATGCGATGACTCTTTTTTGCTCAAATTTTGGTGGTGCTGTGGCCTGTTGTTGTTCGATGGCCGTTTTTCGGATCAGCGTGTCACGGAAATCGGAATGTTGCTCAGTTGTAGTGAGCGCCTTTTGCTTGAGAGTACCACTACCAACCTGATTGAACTGGGCGAGAAAGTCCGCCTTGTCTGGCTGGTTTTTTGAGCGGTGCTGTGCGAGGGTCACTTCCATGGTGTGTGTAGACGGGCTCCTTTTGATAATTGTAAAAGTGATGCCCAGAATAACTACCGCATGCAGGGCGATGGCGAGGAAAACAGTGAAACTCAGCCGATCCCCGGGATTGATGGAAGGAGAAACCATCGTGAATGCTGCTTCAGTCATCATTTCCCGCTTGAGTAGGCAGCGTGGAATTTAGATAGATACTCATTGAACACTCTCTAATGAAGGCGGTCAGCAAGTTTGGTTTCGATACAGTCCATCAGATCACCTGCGATATCCAACTTGAATTGCTTATTCAATTCGCGGATGCATGTGGGGCACGTGACATTGATCTCTGTTAGGTACGCTCCAATTACGTCGATGCCCACAAAAAACAGCCCTTTCTCAACTAATGCAGGGCCGACCTGTTCACAGATCCAAAGGTCTCGATCCGTTAGTACCCGACCCACACCCTGACCACCAGCAGCCAGATTACCGCGACTTTCCCCTGGGGCAGGAATCCGAGCCAGGCCATACGGCACAGGTTTGCCATTAACCAGCAGGATACGAGTATCACCTTGTACAATTTCCGGAATGAAAACCTGACCCATTATTTGTCGTTGGCCATAATCTGTTAAGGTTTCAAGGATCACATTCAGGTTGGGATCGTCTTCTTTAACTCTGAATATAGAGGTGCCGCCCATACCGTCGAGTGGCTTGAAGATCACGTCACCAAATTCCGTAGCGAATGACTTTAGCAGTGATTGACTCCTGGATACAATGAGTTCCGGGCAGCACTGGGGAAACTGGGTAGCGAACAATTTTTCATTACAATCCCGTACGCTCGCTGGTTTATTGACGATCAGAGTGCCGGAGTGCTCAAGCTCTTCCAGCAAGTAGGTGGTATAGACAAACTCCATATCAAAAGGTGGATCTTTCCGTAAAAGAACTACATCGAGGTCTGCCCCGGGACAGTCATCGACGGCTCCTAATTCATACCATTTGGTGTGATCATCGTAAACCTTGAGCTTTCGGTAACGTGTTCTGACTATTCCGGATCGGAGATAGAGATCTGATTGCTCGATGTAATACAACTGCCAGCCTCTGTCCTGAGCAGCCAGCAACATCGCGAGAGTGCTGTCTTTTACCGGATTGATGGATTGGATTGGATCCATCAGGAAACCTGCTTTAACTGTCATTTTTATGTAGCCTAAATGGTTATAATGTACCGAATGATGACCAGTGCAGGATTTTATCCTAAATCAGGGAGATTTGAGGACCAATTTTCCTTATTTGTCGGGTACTTATGGAATGAGTTTAAAGACTATGTTAAAAAATGTTCTGCAAACTGCTGGTATAATTTTGCTTTTAGTCATGCTTGTGGAGTCTGAGGATAAATGATTCAAGGCGGAAAGTATGGAAGATAATTTTCAAGGTGTGAAAGTAATGGTCATTGATGACAGCAAGACCATTCGCCGCACTGCTGAATCCCTGCTCAAAAAAGTAGGTTGTGAGGTTTTTACGGCTGTCGATGGTTTTGATGCGCTAGCTAAGATTGCAGACACACATCCTTCCATAATATTTGTAGATATTATGATGCCGCGATTGGATGGCTATCAAACTTGTGCATTGATTAAAAATAATAGCGCTCTGAAAGAGACACCGGTCATCATGCTTTCGAGCAAGGATGGCTTGTTTGATAGAGCAAAAGGCCGAATCGTGGGATCTGATCAATATTTAACCAAACCGTTCAGCAAGGAGGAATTGTTGAGCGCCATCAGAAAACACGTAGATGTGTCTGCAAATTAGCCGTTTTGTTGCGTACGGAGATAAAGATGTCGAAAGTGTTGGTCGTTGATGACTCGCCTACAGAGATATTTCAATTCAAGGATTTACTTGAAGGTATGGGACACGAGGTTATCACAGCAGAGAATGGTTCTGAGGGTGTAGAAAGGGCCTTAAACGACCTGCCGGATCTAGTGCTAATGGATATTGTTATGCCGGGCATGAACGGGTTCCAGGCGACCAGAAAAATTTCCAGGGCTCCTGAAACACAGCATATCCCCGTCATTATCGTAAGCAGCAAGGACCAGGAAACAGACAAAGTGTGGGGAGCGCGCCAGGGAGCGAAAGGTTACATTACAAAGCCGGTAGATCGGGGAGAATTGATCTCAGTAATTACGGATCTGTTATAGAGTAAAAAGAGCCAGCCAGATGAACGCATATCAAACACTGATATCAATTGCACAACGCAGCCAGAAAGTGGCACACGATTTACCGTCGAAAAAAGATTCTCAGGCGCATTGGATGGGATTGGGATTTAGGCTGCATGGAAATATTTTTGTTGCCCCGCTGGCAGATGTAGTCGAATTGATGCATGTGCCGGTTACAACCCATTTGCCGGGAGTGAAGCACTGGATTGTTGGTGTTGCTAATATACGCGGCAGGTTGATGACGCTGATCGATTTTTCACTTTATTTCGGTCAGGTTTCAAAACGCTCGAAAGTTTCCGCTCGCACGTTTGTCGTCGAGGGAGACGATACCTACTATGGGCTTATTATAGATGAGTCAATGGGAATGCAACATTTTTCCAGAGACAGCAGATCGGACGACGTAGAAAATGTAGATGAAAGATATTTACCTTATATCGATGGCAGCTACCATGCTGCAGGAATCCAGTGGCCCGTAATGAATCTGTTAGGTGTAGCAAAAAAAATCAGATCAGAAAGTCTATCAATCTGATCTGTTGTGCATACTTCGGGCTGTCAAAACAGGCCGGAGACAATCAATCAAATGCCGTGGCCATATATCGGCATGAATAGCAGGAAAAGGAAATGGCAAACAACGGTATCAATATAGTAGCCCGAATCGGCAGGAATCCTATTCTGGCAATACTTGTCGTATTGTTATTTTTTTCAGTATTTGGATTTGCAGCGAATAGCTTTTTGGTCACGCAATACAGCGATCAGGACGAAGTGTTTTTAAGTAATGCCAGCAATCTTTCGGTACTTTCTCAAAGGATAGTCAAGACTGTCGACCGAGCGATTCAAGGCAGTGAGAGTTCCTATGCTGCAGTCCAGGATGAGGTGAATGAATTTGAAACAAGTCTGGGTAATCTGAAGGCTGGCAAGCAAGGATTGTCATTGTCTGCATACTCTCCTGAATCTGTAGTGAATCTGACTGATATTGGTGTGAGCTGGGAAGACATGAAGTCTCAAGTTAACTATATTGTTACAAACCGGCAAACTCTTTCGTCATTACGCGAAGTGGCTTCGGATCTTACGATTAGCATGTCAGCAATTCAGCAGGAAAATGCCAAAGTCGTTGCTGCAATGATCAGAGCGAACTCGGCCGCCACCCAAATCGCTCTGGCTCAGCGCCAGGCACTGTTTGTCGAACGAATTGCGCGCAGCGTAGACAGGCTGTTGGAATTAGGTAACACCGGGGTTCTCGTGACCAATATCGGCAGAGATAAACAAACCTTTCAGAAGGTGCTGAAAGGACTCTTGAGTGGTGACAGAGAATTACTTTTGACAGCAGCAAGAAATCCGGGCATAAGAACCAGCCTGGCGAAAATTGACGAGTTGTTCAGCACTCTCGCCAATAGGCTCAATCAAATTATCGAGCTTTCCGCAAAGAAGGTTCCTGTTGATAAGGCAGAAAAAGAAGTTTACAAAAGATCGGGCGTATTACTGGAGCAATCGGAACAACTCGTCGATAACTATCGACAGCTGACCGAAAACAGGATTGTCACGCCTACGACAGGTCTGATTTTGGGGTTACTTGTTTTCTTTATCATTCTGGCTATATCTATCATGTTGTATCGTGAATCCAACTCAGGATTGCTTCAGACGGCTGCACAGAATGAAGCGAATCAGGCGGCGATTTTGCAATTGCTCGATGAATTAGCGGACCTGGCCGATGGTGACCTGACTGTGCAAGCCACGGTATCAGAGAATTTTACCGGTGCCATTGCCGATTCAATTAACTTTTCAATTGACCAGACACGTGATGTAGTCTCGCAGATAAACGATACAGCGACGCGAGTGTCTGAAGCTGCTGCGGAAACACAGAACTCAGTAGTTCATCTGGAAAAAGCGGCACTACAACAAGCCCAGGAAATTATTGATGTATCATCTGCGGTGGATGATATGGCCGTATCTATTGATAAAGTCTCATACAACGCTGCGGAATCCACTTCTGTGGCTGAAAGATCCGTTGATATTGCGAACAATGGTACTTCCGTAGTCCAGAATACCATTGGTGGCATGGAAAAAATCAGAGGGCAGATCCAGGAAACCTCAAAACGAATCAAGCGGCTGGGAGAGAGCAGTCAGGAAATTGGTGATATTGTAAATTTAATTAACGACATAGCGGATCAGACGAACATTCTCTCACTAAATGCCTCTATTCAGGCATCCATGGCAGGAGAAGCAGGAAGAGGATTTGCAGTAGTAGCAGATGAAGTGCAGAGACTGGCAGAAAGATCGGGTGCCGCTGCAAAGCAAATAGCTGCGTTGGTTAAAACTATTCAATCAGACACCAATGAAGCAGTAATTTCGATGGAAAGTACAACATCAGAAGTGGTGCAGGGAACGCGACTCGCTCAAAATGCGGGAGTTGCCCTCGATGAAATCGAAGGAGTATCTAAATCGTTAGCTGAAATTATCGAGAATATTTCTGATGCTGCCAGACAACAGGCTGTATCCGCAGGGAAGATATCCAATACCATGAGAAGCATTCAGGAGGCTACCTCTCAAACAACGAAAAGCACGCAGTCAATCGTGGGGGCAGTGGGAAATTTTGCGGGTATGACAGATGAACTGCGTGCATCGGTATCCGGGTTCAAGTTACCAGGTTAAGAATAATGATACGGCATGATGATAAGATGATTACTATATGCAGGAATGAAAAGGTGAAATTCTGCCACCTGGTAAATTCTGTTCTAGCGATCCTAGGGTTGAGAAGCATATGAGCGAACAGCAAGACGCAGTCGCTCTTGATTGGATTAAGGGTGAAATAGCGGAAACTTTGCTCCAGGCTCAACAGGCACTTGATACAGTGGCTGAAGCACCAGACGACACAACAAGTATGCGCTTGTGTCTTACCGCCATCCACCAGGTGCATGGCACTTTGAAAATGGTGGAGTTGCCGGGAGGTGTCCGGATTGCTGCTGGGATGGAGGAACTGGCGCAGGCCTTGATGAACGACAAAGTTCCTGAGGTGGACCTGGCGCAGGAAACTCTCATGCAGATTATACTGCAACTACCCGATTATCTTAATCGTGTTCAACAAGAACATAACGAATCTGACGAATTTGTAGAAGCTACTGTACATGATTTGTTGGTTGCCCGGGGAGAGAAGCCGCTAGATAGTTCTCTAGAACCGGCGGAAGTTCTATTGAATGCGGAACTAATTAACTCCATGCCGGATGATAAAGCCAGAGAAAATTTCACCAGCTCGGGTGGTAGCAAGATAATTCGAAGATTGCGACAGAGATATCAGCAAGCACTCCTCGGGTTACTGAAACAACAGAATCAGAGGGAAAATCTTGGGCTTCTTGCCAAGATATTCAACATGCTTGCAAAGACCACAAGCGGCTCACCTGTTAGTCATCTTTCACAACTGGGAATCGCTCTGGTAGAGGGGATAGCAAACGGGTCCATAAAGTTAGATAAGAAAGTTGCGGCAGCACTAAAGCACATTGATCCAATGCTGAAAAATTTGGCTGAAAATGGTGACGAAGGCTTGCAAGAACCTGTACCTGAAGGGTTGCTTAGGGTTCTGATTCAAAAAATTACCGGTGAAGCCACGCAGACAAATCGCGTAGAGGCCATAAAACAGAGTTACCTTAAGGCAGCAGAAGATCAGGCATCTGCACCGGCTGATCGGTCACTCGGCCCGGATGACGATACGATGAGTGTTGTTGCACGGGTACTGCTTGAAGAACTGATTGTGATAAAAGACAAACTTGATCTTTATGTCAGGGCTTCGCCCAGAATTCGTGCTGATATCGAAGGGCTGGTGCCAGCTCTGGAGAAACTGGTTAGCAGTATTGAATTCACTGGTTTGAGCGATGATCAGAAGATTCTACAGCAACAGACGAATGATCTTCAGCAGGAATTATCTGAAGACGGCGAGCCATCTGAACGCGTCATAATGGATATCGCTGCAGCGCTGATACAGGTGGAGACTTCGCTCTCCTCGCTTGTGGTGTCGGATGGCAATGAAATAGAAGTTGGCGTGGCAGGTGATCTAACGGAGGCTGAAGCTAGTGTCATTAAAGAAAGCAGAAACAGCCTGGCGCATTGCAGAGACGGGGTTATCAACTTCATTTCTTCAAACTGGGATAAGGGCAAAATCGAGGAACTTCCGGATCAGCTGATGAGTTTGCGCAGCGGATTGTTAGTTATCAATCAAAACAGACCGGCTAATGTCCTGCTTGCCTGCGCCGAGTATATAACTAAGGGGATTCTGGTGTCGTCAGAACCCCCGGAACTCAGTGAGATGGATAATCTGGCTGACAGTATAACCAGCATTGACTACTTCTTTGAAAGATATCTGGAGAATAGTGCAGAACCCTATTTGCAGATGCTTGAAGTGGCAGAAACAGGTGTAGCAAGATTGGGATTTGCGGTAGAAGAAACGCTGGCAGCCTATGAAGAAGCACTTCTGGAAACCGAAGAAATTGGCACCGAGCCATCGGTTGACGAGTTGGACCTCGCAGAGTCAACTACAGAAGAAGGCGTTGCCACTCCCGATGTTGCTGGAGAACCACCGCTACTGGAAGATGTTATTACTGCAGATGACGCTGATGTTTCAGGTGGCGATGAAGTTGAATTGGAAGACGACAGTGGGTTAGCGGCTGAAATACCCGTGGCGGAAACTCCCATGGCCGTGGATGATGCGATTGGCTCGGAAGTAACACCGACAGCAGAGACGACCGATTTCCCAGCGATCTCACCGGATGAAATTGGCGGGATTACCCATGCAGAATCCATTGCTGAAGACGTCGAAGAAGTAGAAGAACAAATAGTTGAAAGTGAATTTGAGTTGGAAGAAGTTGATGTGGGTGAAACGACATCTATTTCTGAAGAACCGGATATCGCAGAGATACAGATCGAAACTGAAGAGCATCTGGAAGCAGCAGAAGATGTGGCAGCGGAAGAGTTTGTGCTGGAAGAAATTGATGAAGATCTTGGGCCTGACACAGCGGCATCTGATGCAGCAGAGGTCGAAGAAGAACCTGAGATTGAAGAACAGATCATTGAAGAACAGATCATTGAAGAACAGATTATTGAAGAACAGATTATCGAAGAACAGATAGATGCTGCCGAGAGCCAGGAATCAGAAGCTGCAGAAATTGACGTTGTAGAAGAGCTGTCATATGACGAAGTCGACCTTGATGAAGAGGAGCGGAAACTCGAACCGGAAACTGAAACGGAAACTGAAACGGAAGCAGCTGCTGAACTGCATGTAGATATAGCAGACGAAATCGAACCAGATGAAACCGAGCAGGTTGATGATGAAATAATTGAAATATTTGTTGAGGAAGCAGCAGAAGTTCTCGAGACGATTAAAGAGTTTTATCCTACCTGGAAAGCGAATTCAGCAGATAGTGAAGCCCTGGCAGAAATCAGAAGAGCCTTTCATACCTTAAAGGGTAGTGGCCGCATGGTCGGTGCGACAGTCATAGGAGAAATGGCCTGGGCTATCGAAGATATGCTCAACAGGGTGCTGGATCAGACGATAGAAGCAAGCCCGGGCATGATAGAACTGATGGATGAGGTGCTCCAGCAAATTCCCGTTGCCATGACGGCTTTCGAGAACGGTAACCAGCACTCGAAAGATTTGTCCGAATTTCAGGAACGGGCACACAAGTTGGCTGGTGGTGAAATTTTGTCAGTTGAAGCTGAATTAGTGACGGACGAACAACCTGAACCTGAAGTATCGTCAGAGATGGGAGTTGAAGAACTGGAAGAAGAATTCATCCAGGAACGTGAACCGGACATCTTGCAGAGCGTAACCCCTGAGCTGGATCAGGAGCTGGTTGAAATTTTTGTCAGTGAAGCCGCTGAACACATGCAGGTTTTTGGTGAGTTTGTTGCTCGTGCTGAGCGAGGACCTATCTCAATTACACCGGAGTTTCGAGCTGCCATGCATACTCTTAAAGGCAGTTCCTCCATGGCAGAAATCAGCAGCGTCGCGACTATCGCTATACAGCTGGATCGCCTGACAACCAGACTTGCTGAATTGCAGCTAAAGACCAGCCCACAAATTACCAATTTGTTACTCCAGGGATTTGATCTGATCTCGAAAGCCATGGTCAATCTGGATCTTCTGAAAGACATTCCCATAGAAGGAACCGAATTATTTTTGGAAGGGACGGCAGATCTGGACACGTTGCTGGCCGATGAACGGAGCGCAGTGACCAAATCTGGTGAGCCGGAAACTGAGGTTTTCAGCTTCGCTGGTATCGAAAAACTGATGGATGCTGAGCAGATCCTGGGGAACTGGAAAGCCGATGATTTACATGGCCTGGTAGCCGAGTTGGATCTGCTGATTGAAAGATCAGATAAATCCGGGAAGGTGAATCTTCATTCATTGGTGAGTTCGATGAGAGCCGCTTACAGTTCTTTGTCGATAGCGCATCCCCCGGCTGGAGTTGTGCTGGCGAGTCTTAATCGAGCGCATAATCACTTGTTGATAACACTTGATCATATAGCTGCAGGTCAAAATGACGAGATTGATCAGTCCATTATCGCCATGCTCGATAATCTGTCAGCAGCCGATGAAGATGAGCTTTTATCTGCAGAACCTGTGCAATTTGTACAGGAAGCCTGGCTTACTCTAAACAATGTGAGTGCAGTGATTCAGCGCTGGAAAGAAGACATTCAGAATCCTTTTGAGCTGGAAAAACTACATGAGCATGTGAGTGCACTGTCAAAACTGGCTCAGCATGCAGCAGAAACAGTGATGGTCGAATTATGTGATCGAGTTCTTTTGCTCTGCAGCAGTTTAAAAGATGGAGAATTGACACCAGTCGATTCGGATCCCGATCTCTTTGAAAAATGTCATCAGCAATTATCTGATTTCCTGGGCATGGTGCAACGTACCGAAGATCTGCTTCCAAATGAAAATCTGTTGCTGGAGCTGGATCAACGAGCAGAGTTGGGAGTGCCGGATGTACCAGCGGAAGCGGAGCAGGATCAAGCTGCAGAAATCGCAGCAGGAGTTGAGGTAGAGGAAGAAGAGGAAATCGACGAGGAGATCCTCACCATTTTCCTGGAAGAAGCCGATGAACTGATCGAAACTATTGACCAGAGCATTATCCAGTGGAATGGCCAGAGAGGTGATCCTGTACCACTGAACAATTTGCTCAGATTCCTGCATACATTAAAAGGAGGTGCCAGACTTGCGGGGCTCAGCAGCCTTGGAGAGTTTGCACATAACTTTGAAACTGATTTGATAAGTGTCCAGCAAGGTAATACACCAATTGATGATAACCTGTTCACCAATTTGTATAAGGGGCAGGATGAAATAAGTCGTCGACTTTCTATTTATCGGAAGATGGTAGCCGGTGAGGCGACCGCAGAAGAACTTACTTCGGTTACACGAACACCGGAAAAGGTGCAACCGACTGAAACGACAGTCAGTACGAAAGGAGATGAAACTGAGGATGTTGAGACAGTAACACCGACAGCGGAAGAAGCCACAAAACCTAAAAGCGCGCCACCGAAAACGGAGGTTGTCAGGGTTTCAGCAGAGTTACTTGATGATCTTGTGGGAATGGCGGGTGAATCAAGTATTACACGTGGCCTGATCGAGCAGCAGATAAGTGACTTTAGTGAGAGTATTGACGAGTTCGAATTGACTATCAATCGGATACGGGATCAGGTCAGGCGCCTGGAGATGGAAACGGAATCACGGGAAACCGAGCTTCGAAACAGGGGAATCAGCGCAGCGGACTCCGATTTTGATGAATTGGAAATGGACCAGTACACACAGCTCCAGGAGATTACACGATCACTCGCAGAAGGCGTGTCTGATATGCTGGATCATAAAGAGACGCTGAGAAACAAAAGCCGGGATGCCGAGGTGCTATTGCAACAACAATCCAGACTCAGCAATGAAATACAGGAAGGATTGACCAGAACCATGATGGTGCCTTTCTCGAGGATGGTTCCAAGACTTCGTAGAATCGTCAGGCAGATAAGCGATGAAGTTGGTAAGAAGATCAGGTTTGATGCGTTTAATGTTGAGGGTGATCTTGATAGAAATGTCCTGGAACGAATAGTTGCGCCGCTGGAGCACATGTTGCGAAATGCAGTTGATCACGGAATTGAATCGACTGATGTGCGCAAGAAACTGGGCAAACCGGAAGAAGGCAGGATAAGTCTGAGACTAACCACAGAATCCGGATATTTTGTGTTACAGATCAGCGATGACGGAAGTGGTATCGATGTTCACAAGGTAAGGCGAAAGGCGGTAGAAAAAGGCCTGCTCTCAGAAGATGCCCAGGTGACCGATCAGGAAGTTTATTCGTTTGTTATGAAAGCAGGCTTCAGTACCGCTGAGAAACTTACACAGATTTCGGGCCGCGGT
>CAZNFE010000048.1:0-12143 GCA_964571945.1 uncultured Pseudomonadales bacterium | reverse complement strand
TTAGCCAGCGTCTTTCTGGCATTCAATGCTGCAGCCAGATCCTCAGCGGCATAAATGCCATGCACATGGGAGCCGATATCCCAATCCGCACGAATTCGACTGGCAAGCAGCGGGAGCTCTGGTCCCGCCGGCATGGGATCCTCAGACAATTCCCTGGCTGGAGACTGGTTTTCCAGAAATCCCAGGGAGCCCTGTTCAAAATCTGCCAACAAGCTGGATAGTGCATCGATCCCATCCACGCAGACTGCCTGCAGATGGGTGCCCAGCACAGTTTCGACAGCCTGTTCCCAGCCATCCTCGACCTGCAGTCCCTCACCAAGGCGCCTGGCATCAGCCAGACTGTTCCTTTCCAGCCATGCCAGGCCAGCATTATCCTGTTGACCCAATGCAGCCTGTTGCAATGCTTCCAGTGAAGCCTGCCGTCCCCTGAGACGTTGTAAATCGCTACGGAGTTGATCAAGCCCAACAGACAACTCGCTGTTGCCAGTCCTCTGCAGTTCTATTGCATCAATCAGCTCCTGAATTCTCTGTTCTGACGTTTCAATCTCAGCAGCGGCTTTGGATTCGTTCTGTTTAAGAGGTGGAATTTGCTCGCTAATGTTCACCTGGTCCAATGTGGTCTGATCTTTCCTGAGCAATACAAGGCGTTCATTTAGCCTTTGCATTGACTCTTCAAGGTGCAGGATATGAGATTGTTCCACTTCTGATCGTTGTATCGATTCAGCGGCATGATGATTAAACTCGTCCCATTTACGTTGCCATTGACGCATATTCTCTTCAGCACTGATCAACTCGCTGCTGGAAACGTTTTCTTTCTCCTGGGCCAATTCAACCCGGGGTTCAGTCACCTCAAGCTGGCCGGATAGCTGTTCGATCTTTTCTCTGTCAGATGCCATATCCGACTCAATGGTGCGACAATCTGCCACTACCGATTCCAGATCCAGATTCCATTGCCTGCTTCTTTCCTGCTGGTGCTGAATACTCTCTTCAATGCGGGCAATCTCGGTGCCAAGGTCGTAGTATCTTTTTTGTACCTCGTTGCTGTCGTGACTGGATTCGGCCTGCTGATCGCGAAGTTTTTCGATTTCCGTACCAATAGATCTCATCTCAGCAATACTTGCTTCCCGTTCTATCTCAAGCTTTCTTATGTCTTTTTCTTTCTGCTCAGCGTCTGCATTCAAAGCGATCCAACGTATCCCCCGCAATTGCGCGTTAAGATATCGTTGCTCTTTTTTCAATTCCTTGAATCGCTCGGCTGATCGTGCCTGGCGCTTTAGATGATGTAGTTGACGATCCAGTTCTTCTCGAATGTCACCAAGACGATCCAGATTTTCCCTGGTGTGTGATATCCGACGTTCCGTTTCGCGGCGTCGTTCCTTGTATTTGGAAATACCTGCCGCTTCTTCGATATATACACGCAGATCTTCCGGTTTTGCATCAATGAGCTGACTGATCATACCCTGTTCGATGATCGAATAACTGCGCGGACCCAGGCCAGTGCCGAGAAAGATATCAGTGATGTCCTTTCTGCGACACTTCTGGCCATTCAAATAATAGCTGGACAGCGCATCTCTGGTGACCTTCCTCTGAATAGATATTTCGCTATAACCTGCATATTCACCACCAAGCTTCCCCTCTGTATTATCGAATCGTAATTCAATACTTGCTTGCCCAATCGGTTTTCGTGCAGTCGAACCATTAAAAATAACGTCCGTCATGGATTCGCCCCGTAGATTCTTTGCGGAACTCTCACCCATCACCCATCGGACGGCATCGATGATATTTGATTTTCCACAGCCATTCGGACCGACGACGGCACATAAATTACTGGGGAAGTGGACTGTTGTAGGATCTACAAAGGATTTAAAACCGGATAACTTAATAGCCTGCAAGCGCATATAACAGTGTTACTCTACGTATCTGACGAATTGCCTGTTAGAGGCACATCGGCGTTATAATTAAACTGATCCGGTAATATTAACTCAGCTGGCTGCCTGAGGATAGCCTCCCGTTGCTGCACTGTCGATGCCACGGGAATAGAGCGATCAAATGCGTGGTCTTACCGCAAATGCACTGTTGACTAATTATTCGACGAGATCCGTAATGGTTAGCTTGACCACCGATTTTTGTTTATCTAACGAAAATGACGCTGAGCCGGCCTGATAGTCACCCGGCGCAGCCGTAGGACTCCCGGACTTTGAAACTCGTGCCACGACCCGGATTTTCCCAGCGTTTGATATATTCATTTCCGGCACCATCGACATACTATCATCCAGACGTACCATTTTCGGCAAATCAGCAACCGTGAGCTTCTGTACTGCCAATGGCATGGGAGGGCCAGCGGCTGCTTTGGCAAACACATAGACGATATCCGTGGCAGTTACCGGCAGCCCTTCGGCTATCTCGACCAGGACATCGATATGCTGGCCAGCCGGTACACCATCGAGCGACTGCTGTGATACTGGGGCCACACTCGCCGGTGTTGAGACCGGCGGCGATCCTGATTCAGCCAGTTTTTTGCGCGCCTCTGCTATACCCTGTTGCAACATTCTGGCGCGTTCAGCAGAGATATTCTGCACCGCTACACGCTCGAAATAACCGATAGCCTTTGCATAGTCACCCGACACATACGCTTCCATACCGAGTATTTCGAGTATATTAGGGGATTCAGGAGCCAGTGCCAGCGTTGCATCAATCGCCTTTCGTACCCTGGATGTTATCTGTCTCGCATCTGCCATATACAGCGTCTCGGCGTAGTATGAACGGAGCGAGTCATCTTGCGGATATCGATCCAGCAGTGCCTTGAATGCATCGGCCGACTGTTCGTACTCACCCATGTTACTTAACGATCTTGCCAGTAAAAACCAGCCCTCATCGTTGTCCGGATGCCTGGCTAATGACTTTCTTAATCGTTGCAGGACGGCAGCCATATCTCCCGGTGTGTGCCCGCCCTGCCTTGCTGCTGCCAGATCCTGCGCCACCTCGACATCATCAATCGCACCATAGGATAAACCCCAGTCGGCGTACCAAAAGAACGCCAGCAGCGGAATAAAAATTGCGAACAGCAACGGTATTTTCTTCCCGGTTGCAGGGGCTGCCGATGTTGGTTCAGGCGTCGGGTCTGAATCCAGGTCAGGCTGCACAACCGAGAGCAACTCCTGTTCCAGCTCTACTTTCAACTGTGCAAAGCTCTCATCCGTAATTGCCAATTCGGCACGACTGCTCTCCAATTCCGCAAGACGCTGCTTGAAGATGTCGATATTTACGGTGGACCGTATCTGATCATCGGAGACATTCTGAGCAGTGGTTCTGCCCCATAACAAGATCGGCACGAATACAAATGCAGAGGCCAGCAAGGACAACATCAATGCAACTATCCAAAAGGTCATCATGTAAATTACTTCACCTGATCTGTTGTGAGATTACGCTTCTCAATTTTTCTGTGTATCATCAAGAAGCTCACGCAACTTACCCTGATCATGTTCCGATAAATCGGCTGTACGATTCCGGCTGCGTGTGGAAATAAAACGGTGCAGCATCCAGAGCCCCAGCGCCAATAACAACAAAGGACCGAACCAGAGCAACAGTGTGTGTTCGTTTACGCGCGGCCGATAGAGAATGAAATCACCATAGCGCTCAAACATAAACTGGCGGATTTCTTCTTCACTTTGACCAGATTGTACGAGGCGATGGATTTCACGTCGTAAATCTTTGGAAATCATGGAATCAGAGCCGGACAGATTAGTATTCAGGCACTGTGGGCACCTGAGTTCATCAATCAGTTTCTGATAGAGTTCCTGGGTCTGCTGATCCTTAAACTCATACGCATCAATCGCACTGAAGCCTGCCTGGGACAAACCCCACAACAGGCACACCATGTATGCGAATCCGGTTGCTGCTCTCAATTGTTATCCCCTTGCTGCCGTTTGTTCGGCTTTTTCCTTTTTAACCCTGTCGACCACCGGCTGCAGGGTATCCTGCCACACCGAACGGGACACTGGTCCAACATACCTAAATCTGATAAAACCATCAGCGTCCAACACAAACGTTTCCGGCGCTCCATACACGCCCAGATCAATTCCCAGAGTTCCCTCGGTGTCGGCCACGTTTATCCAGTAAGGGTCTTGTCTCTCTCGCAACCATCTCTGCGCTTTACTGATATCGTCATTGTAATTCACGCCTATCAGTCGGATGGCATTCGATTTTGAAATCTCCAGCAGCTCACTATGCTCCCTGGCACAGCTCGGGCACCAGGTTGCCCAGACGTTTATCAGGGACACCTCGCCCAGCAAATCCTGTTTGCGAATGACACGGTCGGGCGTAATCACATCTGCCAGCTCGAATTCCGGCATGGGTTTGCCGATCAGTGCTGACGGCAAATGATGTGGATCTTCCAGTTGAAAACCGGTAGCCAACAGTATTGCCAGAAGGATGAATACACCCAGCGGGACAAACAGACCTGGCTTGCTCATGCGTTACTCACCTCAGTAGTTTTTGCTCCCCACGCAGCCTGACTTACTGGCGCGCGCGCCATTCGGTATCTTCTGTCAAACAAGGTGATCAAACCGCCAATCATTACAAAGAGACCACCAACCCAGATCCATCTAACGAATGGTTTATAGTGTACCCGGACGGCCCAGGCGCCACTTTTACCTACCGGTTCACCCAGCGCGACATACAAATCCCGGAACAGACCAGGATCGATGGCCGCTTCTGTCATTACATTGCCTGTGACGTTATAGCGGCGCTTCTCGGGATTTAAATCCAGCAGATAGGCACCATTTTTGCTGACCTTGATGGTACCCCTGTCTGCAACATAGTTAGGACCCTGGGATCTTTTGACACCGACCAGGCTGAATTCGTAGGCGCCCATTGTGACCGTATCACCCGGGGTTAAACGCACATCTCTTTCATCAGAATAAATCGAAGTCATACAAACCCCGATCACTGAGACTGCAATCCCCAGGTGCGCTAACCACATGCCATAGTATGATGGAGTCTGTCTGAATACGGCTGCCAGTCTGTCACCAACCCCTTTGTTTCTAACTTGATGATAGCCGTTCAGTAACAACCCGGTAAAGATCCATGCAGCGAGAAAAACACAAATTACTGTCCAATAGCTGAAACTGTTTTCGTACAGGAGTGTGAATGCTGCGGTAGTAACGGCCGATATGACAAGCAGCGGGAATTGACTGATGCGGTAGATGGCAAGGGGGGTCCGTTTCCATCGAGAGAAGGGTCCCGGCGCCATAAAAGCAAACAACACCAATACCACTGGTACAAAAATTGTGTTGAAGTACGGCGGTCCAACTGAAATCTTTTTGCCACCGGTTAAGGCTTCATATCCTAACGGGTAGAGCGTACCTAACAATACCACCGATGCCGCTACCACCAGCAGCATGTTATTGATTAGCAACATTGATTCCCGAGAGGTGAAGTCGAATCCCGCTCTACTCTTGATATTGGCAACTTTCACTGCAAACAGGGTCAGTGAGCCACCAATCACAAGAATCAGGAAGGCAAGAATAAAGAGTCCACGTTTTGGATCAACCGCAAACGCATGTACCGACGTCAATACACCCGATCGCACCAGAAATGCACCGAGCAGACTCAATGAGAAGGCAAAAATTGCCAGTAAGACCGTCCAGGTTTTGAACACCCCGCGCTTTTCTGTAGCTGCCAGGGAATGTACCAGTGCGGTTCCAACCAGCCATGGCATAAAGGATGCATTTTCAACGGCATCCCAGAACCACCAGCCCCCCCAGCCCAATTCATAGTATGCCCAGAAGCTACCCAGCGTAATGCCTGCGGTAAGAAAGGCCCAGGCAGTATTGGTCCAGGGTCTGGACCATTTAGCCCACGCGGCATCAAGGCGACCACTCAACAGGCTGGCGATTGCAAAAGCAAACGGCACTGAAAATCCCACATAACCCATGTAGAGCATTGGCGGGTGGATAACAAGCCCGATGTCCTGCAGAAGTGGATTCAGATCATTGCCATCAGCGGGAAACATCGGCAGGGAGCGTTCAAATGGATTGGATGTCAGAAGTATAAACAGGAGAAAGCCGCTGCTGAGTGCTCCCATGATCGCCAACACCCTGGCTCGCATATCCAGGGTCAGGCTACCGCTTAACAGACTGACGGCTAGTGTCCAGCCACTCATGACAAGAATCCACAGCAAAAACGATCCTTCATGCGCTCCCCACAGAGCAGACGCTTTGTAGACATCAGGGAGTTGTGAATTCGAATTGCGGGCAACATAATTCACAGAGAAATCGTCGTGCAGGAAGGCATAAGACAAACAACAAAAACTGATTGCAACGAACACAAACATGCCCATGGACAGACTGGACGCAGATCTCATCCATGCCCGATTGTTTTTGACCACGCCCCACGAAGGCAGTACAGTCAGCGTCAAGGATATGCCCAACGCCAGTATCAGCGAAAAGTGACCGAGTTCAGGGATCATCAAAACAGTCCTCTATTATTGTTTTCCATGCGCTTCGGCAATCGCAGATTCAACTTCAGGCGGCATGTAATTCTCGTCATGTTTAGCCAGCACTTCTTCCGCAACGAATACGCCTTGCTGATTCAATTTTCCCAATGCGACAATGCCCTGCCCCTCACGAAAAAGGTCAGGAAGAATACCTTCATAGGCAACCGTCAAGGGAGCTGTTTTCAGGTCCGATATCGCAAAGGTAATCAACAGACTCGATTCATCCCGGTGCAGGCTTCCCGGTACCACGACCCCTCCGGCACGAATGGTTTTCCCTTGTGGTGCTTCGCCTGATGCGATCTGCATGGGTGTGTAAAACAGATTGATATTTTCATTTAGTGCCATCAACGTCAGACCGACGGCAGCCGAGGAAGTCAGTACGAGGAATAACACAACATAGAGCCTGCGCTTTCGATGAGGCTTCATCTTTCCGAATTTCATAGAGCAATCCTAGTAACAGTTCAGAAGTAGTTTCTTACAAAACATTAAGCTCATGCCAATAACTACAGCCGATTTGGGCGCACCCTATTGGGCAGTATTCTCTCTGGCAAGTTCCCGCCGCTGCAACTGATTTTGAGTACGCAGGAACCGCTTGTACATCAACACCGGTTTAATCGCATTGAACAGAAAAACTACCACGGTTACACCATAAGCCGACCACACATACAGTCCGTGACCACCCATTGCCAAAAAGTCAGAAAAGGAGTTAAAACTCATGAGCTTGTCACCAGATCCTTAACCCACTGGGTTCGATGTTCCTGTTCCAGAATTTCTACCCGGATGCGCATCATCCAGGCTGTGGCAAAGGCACTGTAATAGGCAAATACCATAATGAGTAGCGGTATCCACATCTCTGGCGGCATGGCCGGTTTCTCGGTCAGCTTGAAGCTGGATGGCTGGTGCAGGGTAAACCACCACTCCACCGACATCTTGATAATCGGAATGTTGACCAGGCCGACCAGCGCCAGAATGGCACAGGCTTTTCCTGCAGCCTCCCGATTCTCCATGGCAGATCGTAGTGCCATGACACCCATGAACGAAAACAGCAGTACCAGCATGGAGGTCAGGCGCGCATCCCAGACCCACCATGTACCCCAGATAGGCTTGCCCCAAATCGCACCCGTTACAATCGACAGGAATGTAAATGAAGCACCCAGCGGTGCGGCTGTCTTTAGCGCCACATCGCCAAGTTTTATTTTCCAGATCAACCCAACGGCACCCGTGAATGCCATCATCATATAGCTGGATTCAGCCAGAATAGAAGCGGGCACATGGATGTACATAATTCTGAATGCGTTACCCTGCTGATAGTCCGGCGGGGCAAAGACCAGACCCCAGATGACACCCGCGCACAACAGCAAACCAGTCGCCACGACAAACCATGGCAATAACTTGCCACTGAGCTCGTAAAACCACTTCGGCGATGCAAATTTATGAAATAGTGACCACAACCTTGCCATATCTCTTTCCTGGAATATAAGCTTAATTCGTTACGGGTGATTCGCCATGATTTATGTCACAGCATTCTACCAGACCTGGCGTCACCATTATTATGCGCTATATCAACTGGAAGCACTTATTCTCAGGCTGGCCGCAGTAGTGAGCGGAGCAATGCCAAGCCCCATGACCAGCAACGATCCCATCCACAACAAATGTCCCGTGATGGATTGCCCATCCACACCAGCCTGCACGGCAAGCGTGCCCAGGATCAGCACCGGAACGTACAAAGGCAGGATCAATACCGAAATCAGTAAACCGCCCCGCTTCAAACCTACCGTCAATCCGGCACCGATGGCGCCGATCAGACTCAGAATGGGTGTACCGATCAAGAGCGTCAATTCCAGCGCAATAATGCCGTCGGTGGGCAGGAACAACATCACCGCCAATACTGGCGTTAACAACGTCAAAGGAAAGCCTGTCACCAGCCAGTGCCCGACCACTTTCCCCATCACAACCATAAACAGTGGCTGGGGACTAATGAGCATCTGTTCCAATGAGCCATCCTCATAATCGCTCTTGAACAAGCCATCCACCGACAACAATGTGGCTAACAACGCCGCTACCCATAAGACACCTGGAGCAAGACCACTGAGCACTTCTGCTGATGGGCTGATCCCGAGCGGAAACATGGTTACGACAATAAAGAAAAACGCCAGTGGATTCAGCAGATCCGAGCTGTTCCGGTAAGCAATCTTGAGCTCTCTTCGTACTGTAGAAACGAATATATTCTTCATGGATATCCCGGTCAGGTTCCTGAATTCAAGTCAGTGGTCTAATAACAGGGAACGGACTTCATGGTTGATATTCAGCGTTTGATGTGACGTCAGTACCACCATGCCACCACCATCCAGATGCTGCTCAATCTGCAGTTCCAGATTCTTAACACCTTCCACATCAATTGAACTAAATGGTTCATCCAGCAACCAGAGTCGCGCTTCGACCAGAAACAACCGGGCGAGATTCACTCGTTTCTTCTGACCAGCCGAGAGAGAGCCACACAAGACATCCTCATAACCCTGCAACCCCACCCGGGACAGTGCACCCCATATTTCTTCCCTGGTGATCTGCTGATCCTGCAGAGACGCTAGCCAGAACAGGTTTTCTTCCGGATTCAAACTATTCTTGACACCACCTGCATGACCGATATAAAGCAATTCATCCACAAAGCCTTCAAAATCGTCTGATGTGGGTGCTCCCTGCCACCTGATGTCCCCTTCATAGCCATGAAACAGACCGCATATGATGCGCAGCAGCGTTGTCTTGCCGGTGCCGTTTGAGCCTTCAATTCTCAGAATCTCACCTTCTACAACCTGAAAGTCCAGATTATTGAACAGCATCCTGCTATCGCGTTCACAGGTAACACCTATCCCTTCAAGCGCCATGCCTTCAAGCGCTATGCCTTCAAGCGACATTCACTACTCCTGATAAGTGCTTGTAAAAAGTACTTGTAGATTGAACCTATCGACTGAGATCCTCTGGAATTCAACCGCCTGGGTGTAACCCGCCGGATTATAACGAAAAAGGCACCCGAGTGCGCTTTGAATCCCGGTTTGGATGAAATAAGATATCGCTATGAGTTCCGTAACCTATGCAATCGTGTTCAAGGGCGAGATACTGGAAGGTCATCAGATCATCTCCGTCAAAGCGCATTTGGCAAAATTGCTTAAGGCAGATGCAGACCAGATCGTTAAACTGTTTTCCGGAAAACAAATCGTCCTCAAGAAGACCACCGACAAGACGGTCGCGCTAAAGTACGGCACGGCACTGAAAAAAGTCGGTGCGGATGTCAAAGTCAGGGTAATCAAATCAGATACGACTACAATCGAGTCGCCAGCCACGGCTTCCGGTGCCGGGAATGCTGCTGAACCAACCACGACCAGCACTTTCAGCCTGGTTCCCAACGAAGGCTACATATTTGATCCTGCCCCGAAATCACCTCCGGTCGAAGTGGATGTTAGCGACTTATCTTTGGCCGAACCAGGTGCAGGATTCCTGGTTGAACCCCATGAGTTCATTGAGCTGGATCTGGACCTGAGTGAGTTGAATTTAAGCGATCCGGGTGCCGGCATGCTGGCAGAACCGAAACCGGAAGTACCGAAAATAGAAGCCCCTGATTTTGGTTTGGATGAGCCAGGTGCAATGTTGGAAACCCTGCGCGAAGAAGTGGAACTGCTCGATCCGGACACGACTGGTCTGACCGTGGCCGAGCCGGGAGCGGATTTGTTACCGGATGAAGAAAAACAGCCCGCCCCTGAACCAGCCGTACCTGACACCAGCAGTATTCATCTGGTCACCGATTTCGGTTAGCGCTGGTTCCACCAGGCCTGCTAGGTAATAGCCCGATTTTCACCCATGGCATCCGGCAACTCCATCTGTTCCAGCCGCTGCAGATCTTCAGGTCGGTCAATATCCCATAATGTCTTAAGCAGTGACCAGTTCCATCCCAGTTGATTCATGCGTTGACAGGTTTTTGCGCAGACCGAATCAGTGCCCCACTGGATATCCTGGAACAGTGCCGGTTCTGCCCTGCTTAAGCCCAGCAAAACATATCCGCCATCGAGTGCAGGTCCTAACACGGCATCATGGCCTTCCGCCAGGAGAGACAACGCACGTTCCAGATATTCGATCGATAGTGCCGGGCAATCGCTGCCAAGCAATAACACCGAATCTGCCCGACTGTCTGCATTCCCCTGGTCGCTGCCCAGTGACTGCTGTACAGCATGAAACATGCGTTCACCAAGATCCGCACCTGTCTGGTTGTGGAAAGAGACATCCTCCAGTTCCCGATAGGCTGCAAAAAAGTCGTCATTGCAATCAGGGCTTATCCAGAATTCTATCGGACATAATCTACTCGTCAGCAGGGTTGCAGCCACCTGCCTGACAAGTCGACTGTGCAGCGCGGAGGCGCCTTCTGCACCCAACGCCGGAATCAGCCTGGTCTTTACCTGCCCTGGCGTCGGAGTCTTGCAGAAAAGCAGGAATTTCGCACGTGGATATCGATAGGAAAGATTCATGCATGAGCCCGTATGCTGATCACCCGTGACTGCTGTGCACCGAAACCCTCACGCATCATAATAGCTTCTCGCCAATTGGTCCGGGTTGGCACCAAAGAAATATCTCAAGCGGAGCTGCCACATCAGCCAAATCGTGCGAAGCACGCCATTGGCCTCCCATTTGCGGCTCGAAGTCTCCGCTACCGAGCTACTGCAATAGGGTGGCGACTTCTTGTTCAATTGCCTGCTCAGGCTGATATCTTCCATTAGCGGGATGGCGGGGAAACCACCTGCTTGTTCAAAGGCAGCGCGATTGACAAATATAGCCTGATCTCCTGTGGCAATTCCCGTGAGCCGCGATCGCCAATTCATAAAAAACTCGATGACTCGAAACAACCAGTGATCGCCCGATAGCCGGACGTCGAATCGACCCCAGTTTTTTCCGGTTTCCGGAAAAACATCCATGAACTCGGATAGGAAATTGTCGGGCAGGCGCGTATCCACATGCAGAAACACAAGCAGATCACTGTTGGCAATTTTTGCCCCGGCATTCATCTGGTTTGCTCGACCTTGCTCCGCTGTGATTACCTGATGCGCAAACCTCTCTGCCAGCATGACCGTATTGTCCTGACTACCGCCATCGACAACGATCAGTTCCACCGTCGGGTCCGCCATTCGCTGATACCAGGCATGCAGCAGTGGCATCTGTTGCTCTTCATTCAGAACCGGTATGATCACGGATACACGCACAGATTTTCTCTTTCAGGTTACCAGTGCACCACCACAACTGCTGCCCTGACCTGCAGTACAAGCATAACAATGCTCACCCACAGCAATACAACCCCGGTCGAAAACTGAATCGTCGGCATCGGCTGCCACCAGATCCCGCAGGTGAGGCCTGGGTTTACCCAGGGATTTTAACGGTAAATCGAGCATCTGATTAAAATCACAATCATACAGGTAGCCCTGATAGTTTACGCTCACCAGATTCCTGCACATAACGGTCTGTAAATTCGCTTCCTGAAACGAGTCCCTGAGCAGTGACATATAGGAAACATACTGATCCCTGGCGAGTAGCCGCGCACCGAACCGGTTGATCGGCATGTTTGCCAATGCGAACAATTCGTTAAATTCAATACCGTAATTCTCCAGTA
>CAZNFE010000047.1:0-12388 GCA_964571945.1 uncultured Pseudomonadales bacterium | reverse complement strand
CTCGGGTGAATTGAGATATTTGGGTTTTCCTGCGTCGATTATTCTGCCCCCGAAAGCAATCACTCGGCCACGCTGATCCCTGATCGGAAACATAATTCGGTCGCGAAACCGATCATAGGTCTTATTGTCTTCTTCCCGCTCAGTCAACATTCCCGAATCAATTAATAACTGCCTTTCGGCGTTAGTAACTGCCAACTCATCTGAGAGATTTTGCCATCCATCAGGGGCGTATCCAATACTGAAATCACGCGCCACCGGACCGCTAATGCCACGATCCTTGAGGTAATTAACGGCTCGATCCCTGCTTTTGTGATGTCGTAACTGTTGTTTAAAGAACTGGTTGGATTTTTCAAGCACTTCATACAGTGATTTCTGCTGCTGACGTTGCTCGTCGGCATGAGGATCCTCATCTCTGGGCACCTCCATCCCAGCTCTGGCGGCCAGCATTTCCACTGCGGGAATGAATTCCATATGGTCATGTTCCATTACAAATGTCAGCGCACTTCCGGTCGCCTGACAACCGAAGCAGTAATAGAACTGTTTGTCCTGACTGACACTGAAGGAGGCGGTTTTTTCCTCGTGGAAGGGACACAACCCGGTATGATTACGGCCGGTCTTTTTCAGGGTAATACGGGACCCAATAATCTCGACGATATCTATCCTTGCTAATAGCTCTTCGATGAACTCTGTTGGTATACGACCGGCCATGATGGGATGGATTGCAACGAAACCCTTCTCGGATGATTACAGGCAAAGCAGAATGGCATCACCTGCTGCAGAAGGCAAGATGTTGCGCGAATATTACCTCCAGCGATTTGGGTAATTTACGGCAAGAAAGTATAACCCGGCTAATCCCTTGCCAGTCGCGCCTTTACCTTTTGGCTAAGGGCGCCCATATCCACTCGACCCTGAACCTTTGGTTTCAGAGCTGCCATCAATAGTCCCATTTCTTTCATAGAACTGGCGCCTGTCTCTGCGATTGACTCTTCCAGAAATTGCTCAATGGCCGCATCATCCAACGGTTCTGGCATATATTCCTGCAACACAGCAATTTCAAAATTCTCCTGATCAACAAGATCCTGACGCTCCGCCTTGAGATACTGAGTCGCCGATTCACGCCGCTGTTTGGCCATTTTATCCAACACACCAAGAACCCGTGCATCATCCAATTCAATTCGCTCATCAACCTCAATCCGCTTGATCTCAGCTAATGCCAGCCGGATTGCGCCCAGGCGCTGCTTATCTCTGGCACGCATGGCAGATTTCATGTCGGAAACGATTTTCTCTTTTAACGCTGAAGCTGACATGGCTCTTTCTCCATGGGAAACTATCCCAATTCATAGTGGGAACCGGTTCGGGGATGGGTAGGATCAGAGGGTACCCGATAGAAATTCAGGTGCAGATAATTTGCACGTCAGTACCAGTGCCTTGACTAGTAAAGACGCTCCATCCGTCTGGATTCACGTTGCACCTTCTTTGCATGGCGCTTCACTGCTGCTGCAGCTTTTCTTTTCCGTACTGCGGTGGGCTTTTCATAAAATTCCCGGCGACGAACTTCAGCGAGGATGCCGGCTTTTTCACACGATCGCTTGAAACGACGCAATGCAATGTCAAATGGTTCGTTATCTTTGAGCTTTACAAACGGCATTCAATTCCTTCCAGTGAGACCTGATATTTGTCGGGCCCGCATTCTAATTGTTATTGAATTTAATTGCAAAACCTAATGAGAGAATCTGTCCAGGCGCTTCAGATCACCTTGTACCGGGTCCTTACCGGTTATCGCATCAGCCGTCGACGGTACTACAGGTGCGTTCAAACAGAAAGTCAGGGATAATAGCAAATCTCTTTAAATTGATTATCAGATCGCTATGCGTGTGCTGGGCATTGAGACTTCCTGTGATGAAACAGGTGTGGCTGTATATGACTCTGAGCAAGGTCTGCTGGCAGATCTTCTATACAGTCAGGTTGCCATGCATGCTGAATATGGAGGCGTCGTACCGGAACTGGCGTCCAGGGATCATATTCGTAAGACACTGCCCATGATTAATGAAGCACTCCAGCTTTCTACCTCATGCTCCGCTGATATTGACGGTATTGCATACACTGCCGGTCCAGGGCTAATCGGCGCATTACTGGTCGGGGCATCGATATCAAAATCACTGGGCATGGCCTGGGGCGTACCTTCAATCGGCATCCATCATATGGAAGGCCATTTGCTCGCACCGATGCTGGAGAGTGATCGGCCTGACTATCCCTTTGTCGCATTGCTCGTGTCCGGAGGGCACACACAATTGATCTCGGTTGAATATCCGGGCTGTTATGAATTGCTGGGCGAGTCGCTCGATGATGCGGCCGGAGAAGCTTTCGACAAGGCTGCAAAGATGCTGGGGCTGGGTTATCCGGGCGGTCCGTTAATTGCAGAAATGGCAAATCCGGGTCGACCAGGACGATTTGTCTTCCCGCGCCCTATGACCGACCGACCCGGACTGGATTTCAGTTTCAGCGGCTTGAAGACCTTTACGCTGAACACCGTTCTGGATCTGAAAGAGCATGCGGAGATTACTGCCCAGGACAAGTCCGATGTCGCCCTCGCTTTTCAAACCGCCGTAGTTGAAACCCTGACGATCAAGTGCAAGAGAGCACTCAAACAGACCGGACTGCGGAGTCTGGTGATCGCCGGTGGTGTAAGTGCAAACCTTGCTTTACGCACTGCTCTACAGTCGATGATCGACCGGTTACCGGCCCGATTGTTTTATGCCAGACCCGCCTTCTGTACGGATAATGGAGCAATGATTGCCTATGCGGGATGCCAGCGTCTGGCGGCAGGGCAAACTGAAGCGCTCGAGATAAACGCCCATCCCCGATGGCCGATAGACACCCTGGCACCCGTTTAAAATAACATTTTGGCTTGCAACAGCAATATTGCCTGCCACACTAACCTGACTCAGGTATGAACCATGGACCTCGTCTACATCCGCGAACTGCAAGTTGAGACCATCATCGGCATCTATGAATGGGAGCGAAACGTAAAGCAACTAGTCAGCCTTGATCTGGAAATGGCTATCGATATTAAAAAACCGGCTGAATCTGATCACATTGACGACACACTCAATTATAAAGCGGTTGCGAAACGATTGATTAACTATATTGAATCGACTGACTTTCAATTAGTCGAAACCCTGGCGGAGTCATGTGCTCAAATCGTGCTGCAGGAATTTGCAGTCCCCTGGTTGAAGCTCAGGCTCAGTAAGCCAGGCGCTATCAGGGGCGCGAAAGATGTTGGTATCATTATTGAGAGAGGAATCAAATCGTAATGACTGCATCACATCTCGTCTACCTTAGCCTGGGTAGTAATATCGATCGAGAAGTAAATATAAAAAACTGTCTCGATACCCTGTCAGAAAATTATGGCAAGCTCCATATTTCATCCGTTTTCGAAAGCGATGCAGTGGGTTTTCAAGGTGATCCGTTTTTCAATCTGGTCGTGGGTATGTATACGACTGAAAGCTTGACCGGACTCGCCACATCCCTGCGACAGATCGAATATGACCAGGGTCGGGTAAGACAGCAGGTGAAATTTGCCGGACGAACTCTCGATATTGATATTCTGCTTTTTGATGATCTATGCGGCAAGTTCAACGGGATTCAGCTTCCCAGGGCCGAGATTACAGTAAACGCATACGTGCTCTGGCCCCTGGCTGAAATTGCCGGTGCCATGCTGCTACCCGGAACCTGCTCCCTGATCGCAGATCTCTGGGCTGAGTATGATAAGCTCAAGCAACGGTTACATCCCGTTTCCTTTACCTGGCAATCCCGCTCCCTGCCAAGTCCCAGCTTCAACTCAGTGAACGCCCACCATCCACAGCCAGTACCTGACCGTTAATATAGGGCGCGCTATCGGCCAGAAAACAAGCCGTCCGGCCAACATCTTCCGGTGCACCCTGTCTCTTCAAGGGAATCTGCCGAATAATGTTTGAGCGGGTCTGCTCAGAGATGCTCGCTTCATCCTGCGGCCATAGAATGGCACCGGGCGCAATGCCATTAACCCGCACTTCTGGTGCAAGTTCCTTTGCCAAACTTCGAGTCAACATCGCCAAACCAGCTTTTGCGATGCTATATACGGAGTAATTTTTCAATGGTCGATCACCATGAATATCGATAATGTTCACAATACAACCAGCGACCTCACGGAGTGCCGGGGCCAGAGTCTGGCTGAGAAAATAGGGCCCTTTCAGATTGCTCTCCATAATATCGTTCCATTGCCGATCAGTGACCTCCCCAAATGGCGTGGGGTAAAAACTTGAAGCATTATTAACCAACACATCCAGTCTACCCCATTGATCATGGCAGAAATTTAACAGTGGCGCCCAATCCTTGTTTGCGACCAAATTCAGCTGCAATAAGCGCACTGAATCCTTTCGAGCCCTACACAGCTCAGACTGCAGCGTCCGTGCAGCCGCCTCAGACTGATTATAGTGCAACAGAATATTATAGCCCTGCTGATGAAAACACCGGCAAATCTCGGCTCCGATTCTCTGTGCACCCCCTGTAACAAGGGCAACCTTGGTTGTTTTCACCCTCAGTCTCCCTCCAGTAGTTGCCCAATCGCTCTTATTCTGTGATCTGCTATGGAGTCACCAATTGCCTTGCCATGGAGATCAGGCGCGACATCCCGGGCAGTGATGAGAGCCGCAACGGGATACACTTTCCCTAACAATTCTCCAACCTGAAAACTGTTTCCTACTTGTTCCGCCTGTGCTGCTGCTTCGCACACCAGCAGGCACCGTTTAAATCGATCAGGTCTTCGAAACGCATCCAGTGATACTAATAAGCCCAGTAAGCGCTCCGCCGCCGGGCTCCGATTCGTTGTTACAGCACCGAAATGTCTGTTCGCCATCAAGGCCAGATCTCTGTATTCAACCGGTACCCGAAATGTTTCACACCAGCCCCGCAGTGCTGATTCACTGAGGTGCATATAGACTCCTGCAAATCGACACTGTAGCTCATCCGTTTTGTCCAGCAGCCGTTGTAAGGCTTTCATCGCCTTTTCCAGCAGCGCCGAATCAGCAAACTCCGGTACCAGATACTCCATGCCGCCAATCTGATCCATAAGCCGGTAAAACACTTCCGGATGCTGTTCACCGAGAACCCGATGAATCTCCATCCAGACTCTTTCAGCAACCAGATCCTTGAGCTCACCACGCGCCACCATTGCCCTCATCAACTCCAGAGTCTCATCCGCAATATTGAATCCGAGGTGACAATATCGAGCATAAAATCTGGCCACGCGAAGAACCCGCAAAGGATCTTCCTCAAATGCAGCAGATACATGACGCAGCATTTTATCGGCCAGATCTTTTTGTCCACCATAGGGATCGATAAGATTCCCGTGCTCATCTTCCGCGATCGCATTAATGGTCAGATCCCGACGCTTCAGATCTTCCTCCAGAGTAACATCCGGACTGGCATAGCAATGAAAGCCCGTGTAACCGCGACCGGTTTTTCTTTCGGTCCGCGCGAGTGCATACTCTTCTTTGGATTGCGGGTGCAGGAATACGGGAAAGTCCTTTCCCACCTGCTGGTAACCCTTATCCAGCAAGTGTTCTGCGGTCGCACCCACAACCACCCAGTCTTTCTCAGAGACGGGATAATTCAGCAGTCTGTCGCGTACTGCACCACCTACCAGATAGGTTTTCATCAACCAGCCATCGAGTCTGAACATCCAGTGCCTGAAACCATACCTCAGATCCTCACGGGTCACCAGCTTCATCACGAATAGCAAACCTGAATCAGAGACAGCAGTTTGAAAATCGGCTGCAATCTTCCTGGTGGTGTTTCATCTATCAACACCGGACTGACAGAGGGATTTATCTGCTAATTTGGCCCGGAACACTGATGTTCCTGCCCCAGTACTGTAGTATTAACCGATCCGAACTGAGTTCATTTCTGTCGCTATGTCCTGATACCAGCACGCCATCTCGAAGTAGGCGGAAACGGAGCGTCAGCGATGTCTCCGAGCAGGAACTGATTAATGCGACAGAGATCATTCATCAATCTGGTACTCACATTCCTCTGGGGTGTTGCTGGCATCTGTGGTTTTCTGGTAATCAGCTGGCAAGCGCATCTCACCTGGATCGATCACCTGCACGAGTGGGTTACCCAGCGTATCCTGCTTGAACCAACCGAGCGTTATGAGAAGATTGTTGCACAACTGCGCATGGATCAGGATCAGCACAAGGCCATTGTTGATCTTGAAATTCTAGCGGGCAATCTGGCTTCTGTACAAAAAAACGATGTATTGGATCCCACCAAGAGAAGCGTGTTCACTCAATTGGTTTGGTTATATCAGCAACAACATGATATCGAAAACGCGGCCAGATGGGCTACCTACTGGCGATCCTGGGATCCCTGGGATCTGAACGCTCAAATCGAGTGGGCCGGCATAATGATGACGTCAGCTGACACCTATGCTGCCGGTAAATCTACATTTGTGGGTCTCGTCGACAGATTCCCTGAGTTACTGGGTCTGGCCACGAGTTATGCAAGAGCACTGGCGAAGTCAGGACAATTCGGCGAAGCCTTTATGGTTTTTTCACCTTTCCTTGAGCAATCCCCGGAACACCCCCTCATCAAACCAATAGGTCGCCTTCCGGATTTGGATTGGGATGCATTATTACTTCGTAACAATGAGCCAGGACAGAGAACCAGTCGAAACTGGGCAACCTCCAAAAAAGACTGGACCCTGCACATTGAAGCAGGTGCTACGGTCGACAAGGTTGTATTTCTGGTTCCGGTCACGTCGATCATCTACGTGCGCTCAGTATCGCTGCTTCACGATGGTATCGCTCATTACGTACCATTTTCCCAAATCAAAGCTGACGGATTCATCCATCACAATGATTATCTGTGGAAATCCGACTATGGGCCTGCAACCTTGACGATATTCCCTGAAAAGCCTAATACGGGCAATTTCAAAGTGAAAATTGATCTTGGCATTGCGCCACCAGATGTATTGCTGAACTTGATTCGACCACCGATCGGTGCGATGACTCTTACTCAACTCGAAAGCCTGGATACCCGCTCGGCCGCCCGGTTTCACCTTGCGCAGTCTTTGCTGAAGCGATGGATCACTGATGCATAAACTGGTCTATAAATGCTGGCGCTGGAGTTGGGTTGTTTTACTCCCCATCCTGGTTGCCTTCATTTTTCTCGCTGCCAATACCACTCGACAGTACCTGTCTGTTTCCATCGATCAGCTGGGCACAACTTACCTCAACAATCTTACGCTCTACAAAACCGGAAAAATGGAATTTCAGCACCAGATGCACAATTTGTATCTGGATATCAGACGAGCCTTCGGGCTGCTGCCTGCCGATGAATTAACGAACCTGCAATTATTTATCAGCGAGTCCGATATTGCACAACTGAACTCCAATCTACCGGCCAGCGGATCGCGATACGTACCTGCTTTAATGGAATATGACGGCAGGCTGCGTCGTATCAAGCTCCATTATCGCGGTGACTTCCATTACCACTGGGCTTTCTCCAAGAAGTCGCTCCGGATCAAGACCAGGAAAGAACATCCTTACCGCAGCATGCATCGATTTAACCTGATCGTTCCCAAAACTGCTGCCCAGTTCAATAATTACCTGAGTTATGCTTTGGCCAAATCACTGGGTCTGACAGTTCCAGAGAATGAACTGGTTACCGTTACCATCAATGGAAAATACCAGGGACTCTATCTGTTAGCTGAACAGTTGGATGAGAGCACGCTCAGAAACAATCACCTGCTGCCAGGAGACATTTACTCCGGCGACCAGATTTACGGCAAAAAGTTGTGGTATGGGATTTACCGCTCACTATTCGATCACCCGGGACTATGGGAAAAATCTGCTGTAAACAATCACTATCCTGACGGACATAACACCCCGTTAGTGCAATTGTTAGCGACATTGAAACAACCCCAAAGTAACGCGAAACAAGCTGCCTTGGAGCAATTGCTGGATATTGAGGCATTCGCTCGTTTCAATGTCCTGGAAGTCCTCCTAAATAGCCAGCATCACGATACCCAGCACAACTGGAAAATTTACTATGACCCTGGCACCGGAAAATTCATGCCATTGGTATGGGATCCACTGGGATGGTACTACTCCTGGCTTCCGGGTGGTGAGCTGAGCACCTGGTCTGCGGACGGTCAACCGCCGCTGTTCGTCGCTGCAAGTTCGCTCATGCATGTACTGCACAAAAACGGTAACTTCGTTCGAACTCGCGATGCTGTATTCAAGGAGTTCTTTGCCAACAATCATGATCAGGCATTTCAGAAACTACTCGAGGACACAAGGCGGAAATTGATCCCGGTAATTGAGAAAGATCCCGCGATGCTTACTTCTCAGTTGGAGCTGATAACCGCAGAACAAGCAGCGAGGGCTATGCAAAAAGTAGCCGAAGTAAGTTCCAAAATTTTCTCGACTTTAAGAATGGCGCATACGGGTTCCAACCCTGGCGGCAATTACCAAATCAAAGCAGGTCACGAAGTCAGCTTGGAATTTACCAGCCACCAGGTAGTCCAACGACTAAAAATAAGCCTGAACGATAGCCGGGCAGCGCCATTGAGTGTTCTTGTTAGCTACCGGGATATGGATGGAAAACACACTGTCGATGTCAGCCATTTAGCCACATCCGGCGACGATCTGATTCTGAATCTACCGCTTATCTCCGATTTCAGATGGGTTGAGGGTAGCGGTATCTATAATGACTTCATCCGCCTTTCACCAGGCTTTTATCGGATTAATCTTAAAGGTTTACCCCCTGGGGTCCAAATTGAATCCGTATCCGCAAGCTGGGACAATGAATCATTTCACCCGCTTACACCAAAGCCAGATCTGCAACAGAGTTCATTCAGACTGATGACACGTGTTCTTCCGGATATTCAGCCTGACGAACCAGTATACTGGAAGGGGCAGATCCAACTAACCAGCACAACCCGAATCAACAGAAAGCTCATTATTGAACCAGGTACAAAGATATTGTTAGGGCCCGATGTATCCGTTTTCCTCAGCAATCAATTACAAATCAGGGGAACAGCCGACCGTCCGGTCGAGATTACATCGCTGAATGCTAATCAGAAACCATGGGGGGCGCTGATACTGGAAGGAAACCGTGCAGATGGTTCCCTGCTGCATTACTTACACTTATCAGGCGGCAGCGGTTATAAAAACGATTTGCGTGAATACAGCGGTATGCTATCGATCCATCGTGTTAATAATGTCCGCCTCGATAACTGTCTTTTCAAAGACAATCACCTGTTTGATGATATGTTGCACGTGGTTTATTCATCTATTCTGATCGATAACTGTCGGTTTGACGAGGCCATACATGATGCTGTGGACCTGGATATCAGCAAGCTTCGAATGACAAACTCGCTGCTGACCGGATCGGGCAATGACGGTGTGGATCTAATGACCAGTATTGCTTATCTCAAGCAAAACACGATCTCCCATAGCGGCGACAAAGCTCTTTCAGTCGGTGAGCGAAGCATGCTCTTTATGAACGACAATCTGTTAACATCCAACAAAACGGCGATTGAAGCCAAAGATGATTCCGTTGCTGTTATTCTGGGCAATCAGATTTTAGCTAACCAATCAGCGCTGCGTGGCTACATGAAGAACTGGCGTTATGAGAAAGGTGGTAGACTGATCGTTTGTCGCAACAAATTAAAAGACAATGGTAAGGCACTGGTGCTCGACAAAAAATCACATGCATGGGAGTCACCTCCCCTATCATTGGATACCCACATGACAGAAAAGAACAGATCCAGGATAACAGAAAACTGTGACCTGTTGCCTGCTTTTGGCGAGCTTGAACCGGATGATGGGCAAGGTACGCCTGATTTTAGTAATTATAGTTACATACCTTATCTGGAAAAACTCTACGGTATGCTTTCCGCAGCCGGTTATTGAAAGCGAAAACTCCTGGTGCTGTCCGGGAGCTTTTTGATGTTTGAAATTGAGTATAAACAGCCATGCAACTAGTCAAAAAAAATGTTCTTGATTTCAAAAGATACGAGTTCAAATATGTCCTTCAAACCCGGCTTCGCAAAGAAGTAGAGCAGGAGTTGAGGTTTTTTGTGGATTTTGATCCGTTCGTTCAGCAAACACCACGCCACCAGTACTTTGTTCGCAGTCTGTATTTTGATGATTACAATCATACCGCTTTTTACGACAAGATAGACGGGTTAAAGACTAGGTCAAAATTCAGAGTGCGAACCTATGCTGAACGACCCAATACAGCCGTTCCCCAATTTCTTGAACTGAAAGGCCGTCACAACAATCAGGTATTCAAGCATCGGATTGACCTGTCTTCTATACCGGTACCGCTCATTACGGAGCATACAGCACCAGCCATCCAACAATTAGCCGACTGCGAAACGGAAAGTTCACTGCTCCAGCAATTTCAATACCAGCAGTTTCGGAAAGAGATCCATCCCGTTGCTTTGATAGACTACAAGAGGCGTCCCTATATCAGTAAATATGACAGCGAGTTCAGGATCACTCTCGATGAACAACTCAGAGCCACCCATACCAGAGAGTTGTTCCCTGCAACGGTGACAAATAGCCGCCCGCTTTTATTGGGATATACCATCATGGAGATCAAGTTTGCGCGGCATATACCAGCGTGGTTCCATCGTATAATACAGTCCTATGAACTAAGGCGGGTGTCCATCTCGAAAATCGTGGAAGGAATGAAAGCGCTGGGCTTGGCGGTTGACTTGTGAACTGAAAAATAGACTCGTGGTTGGTAAGATGTGCCTCCAGCAACATCTGAAGAATCAGGACTACTACTGAAAGGGAATAATACTCCATGAATCCAACTGATTTACTAAGTGCCCAGGGCAATCTGTTCACCTATAGCTATTCAGAAATGATCATCAACATCTTACTGGCGATCATCCTCGGTTTCATTATTTCAGTCGTTTACCGTCAAACGCACAAAGGGCTGTCTTACTCCCAATCTTTTACCTTGACCATACTTTTTGTTGCAGTGATCGTCGCTGTGGTCATGATGGTAATCGGTGGCAGCCTGGCACGAGCATTCGCGTTAGTAGGCGCTCTTTCAATCATTCGTTTTCGAACGGTTATCAAGGATACGAAAGACACTGCCTATGTATTTCTGGCCCTGGCTGTTGGTATGGCAGCCGGGACTTCAAATTATTTTCTCGCCGTCATCGCCACATTCATCATTAGTACTCTGGCGCTAGTGGTCCACTACTTTAATTATGGTGCCTTGTACAAGAGTGAATTTATCCTGCGGTTCAATTACCTTCAGTCAAATACCCAGGAGCAGTATCTGGCAATTCTGGATCAGTTTGCCAGGCAACATCATATGCTGCACATTGAACCCACGGGTGACCCGGAAATTCTCAACCTGACCATTGACATCACCATGCAGGAAGACAAAATTCCGGAAGATTTGATTAGTGCCCTGAGAAACATCGAAGGTATTTCAGAGATAGTGTTGATTGCATCCAAAACCGATGTCGACTATTGATCAACCCATTCAACTTACAAAGCCCCGTTTCCCGAACTCGCTATGGGTCACGCATATTCTCTGAATGCCGGGCAGCTAAATTTCTGCATATCATCCAGGCGTAGCAGAGTAAGCTCTCTACCCCACACACAACCTGTATCCAGCGCGTAAATGCCAGGGACCCCAACTTTTCCTTCCAGTGCAGCCCAGTGACCAAATACGATTTTTACATCCTGTTGCGCCTCCCGGGGGTGTGCGAACCAGGGCTTATACCCATGGGGTGCATCTTTTAGCTTGTGCTGCAAGTCAAGGCGTCCGCTCTGCTTGCAGTACCTGAGCCTGGTAAAATAATTGGTTATCACCCTGAGACGCTTCATACCCTCCAGATCATCCCGCCAACGAGTGGGTTTATTACCATACATCTTCTTTAAGAATCGAGCGTAATTCGGGCCTCTTAAGACTGATTCAATTTCACTCGCGTATCCCAGCGCGTCATCGACACTCCAAAGTGGATGAAGCCCTGCGTGTACCAACACCAGATTCCTGGGCCGATCAAAATGTAACAGCGGCAAACATCTCATCCATTCGACAATCTCGTGCAACTCTGGCGCCGCTAACAGATCGTCTAAGGTATCTAGTTTGCCCGCCTTGTGACTTCCTTCGGCTACAGCCAGAAAGTGCAGATCATGATTTCCCAACACGCAGGTTGCGGAACCCTCAAGGCTTCTGACAAAACGGACAGTATTTAGATTATCCGGACCACGGTTAACCAGATCCCCGACAAACCAGAGTTCATCTATTGCAGCATCGAATTTCACTTCTTCAAGCAGCCTCTGCATTTCGTTATAACAGCCCTGAACAT
>CAZNFE010000046.1:0-12411 GCA_964571945.1 uncultured Pseudomonadales bacterium | reverse complement strand
GGAAAAAATGGACGAGCCTGTGCAGGGTGGTGAGCTTTCTTGTATGCATTGGAGTTATTACTGGTACTTCTTCGTTTAGTGCTTCAGATGCCTATGCAGAAATTGCTCCAGAGATCTCAGAGCAGATGAATCATAATCACATGCAGCCACTCGATGTGTTCAACCTGCAATGGATTTCTGATCCGCAGATATCACCAGATGGCAAGAGGATTGTATATATCAGGAATGGGTTCGATATCCGGACGGATCGTACTACCAAAAAGTTATGGATCATTGATAGTGATGGCCGCAATCATCAACCGATCACGTCAACAGGTGGGAATGAATCATCTCCGAGGTGGTCACCAGGTGGCGATCGAATCGCCTATATATCTGACCAGCAGGAGACACCACAAATACACATTCGCTGGCTGAAAACCGGAGCCAGTACGGCGATCACTCATCTCATGTCCGCAGTGCGTAATTTGAGCTGGTCCCCTGATGGTGAGTACCTTGCCTTCAGTATGCAGGTGCCAGTCAAAACAAAACCAATTGCGATGCTGCCGGAAAAGCCGAAACAGGCACATTGGGCACCTGACGCGAGAGTAGTGGAAGAATCGTACTATCGAGCAGACGGTGGTGGCTATAAAGAAACAGGCCAACCGCAACTATTCATCGTCTCGGCAGAGGGAGGCAGCCCAAGGCAATTGACATTTGAACCTTATCCACATACCAGCACTCCGGCGTGGGCCATGGGTGGAACGAGATTATATTATGCGACCAATTATCGTGAGGACTGGCAGCTTGATATGCGTGAAAGCGAGATTTATTCCCTGGAGTTAGAAACGGGTCGAATAACCCAGGTAACTGACCGAAAAGGCCCCGACGCATCACCGAAAGTTTCACCAAACGATGAGATGCTTGCCTACCTGGGCCATGATGAAACGGGTAAATACCAGGTGTCTCAACTCTATGTAACTCCAATCGATAAGTACGAGCCTCGCTCTTTAACTGCGAATCTTGACTGGGACATTAGCGCTGCCTTTTGGTCCAGAAATAGTCGGTCGATATACATACGGTATATCGATAAAGCTATCACAAAAGTCGGTAAAGTTGATTTGCACGGCAATTTTACAGAGATTGTTGGCGGACTGGGAGGTACTTCGATTGGGCGACCCTATTCGAGCGGCGCGTTCTCTGTGGCCTTAAACGGCAACATCGCGATGGAAAAAACCGCCAGTGACAGGCCCGCGGAGTTAGCCGTCGTGGTAAAAGGCAACGTGCGGCAACTGACTCACCTGAATCGTGAGCTGCTCTCGCACAAGCTGTTGGGATCAGTTGAGGAATTCTGGTATCCGTCATCTGCGGGTACACAGCAAATTCAGGGATGGATTGTCAAACCACCGGGTTTTCATTCGGACGCGAAGTACCCTCTGATACTGGAAATACATGGCGGTCCATACGCCAGTTATGGCGACAATTTCAGTGCTGAAATTCAACTTTACGCCGCCAACGGATATGTTGTGCTGTATACCAACCCGAGGGGTAGTACCAGCTATGGCACACCATTTGTCCACGAAATCCATCACAGGTATCCTGGCGTGGATTTTGATGATCTGATGTCGGGAGTCGATGCTGTTATAGATCGTGGTTACGTTGACGTTGAGAACCTGTTTGTTACCGGTGGTAGTGGAGGAGGAGTACTAACTGCCTGGATCGTTGGCAAGACCGATAGATTTCGTGCAGCTGTTTCGGCCAAGCCAGTGATCAACTGGTACAGCCATACTTTGACCAGTGATATAGGTCCCTTTTTCTGGCAGATTGATTTTTCCGGGTTGCCGTGGGAAAAGCCTGAAGAGTATTTGGCGCTATCCCCGATTTCATATGTCAATAATGTGAAGACTCCCACAATGTTGATTACGGGTGAGCACGATTATCGAACGCCCATCTCGGAGGCTGAACAGTTTTATCAGGCATTAAAATTACAAAAAGTCGATTCAGCACTGGTGAGAATACCCGAGGCGTCACACACTATAACTGCCAGACCAAGTAATCTGATTCGAAAAACAGCATTTGTTCTGGGTTGGTTTGAGCGCTACCGAGTCCGGCCGTAATAGCAGAATTCTTTGCAGTGATTTGGAGACAGCGAAACCAATCATCAGTATAGTTCCAGCGGCAACTCGTCCAGACTGGACAGTTGTTCGCGCAATTCAAGAATGTGATCAGACCAAAAACGCTGACTGTTAAACCAGGGGAATGCCCTGGGGAAAGCCGGATCTTCCCAGCGTCTGGCTATCCAGCAGCAGTGGTACATTATTCTGAGTGTACGGCAGACTTCCACCAGATACAGTTCCGATGGATTAAATTCCGAGAAATCAGAATACCCTTCCAATATTTTTTTGATTTGCAGGGATTGTTGAGCCCGATTACCAGATAACATCATCCATAAATCCTGGATTGCAGGACCGTTTCTGGCATCGTCGAAATCCACAAAATGGGGAATACCATCTCGCCAGAGCACATTACCCATGTGGCAGTCACCGTGCAGCCGAAGGGCCGCTACATTTTGGCACTGCTCGAATCTTGCCGAGGCCTTGTTAATCAGTTCCGCTGTAATTGTTTCATAAGCGGGGATCAGTTCTGTAGGTATAAAGCCGTTCTCAAGCAGATAGTTTCTGGAGGCAACAGCAAATGAATCAACCGAAAAATCCGGTCGATAGGTAAATGCATGGGTAGCCCCTGCGGCATGTATTCTGCCGATAAATCGACCCAGTATGACCAGGCTTTGGGTGTCGCCAAGCTCTGGAGCGCGTCCACCTCGCCGCTTGTAGAGTGAGAAACGGTACCCGCCATATTCCATGAGTGTCGTCTCACCGCGGAGTACAATGGGTGGTACAGCAGGAATTTCAAGGTCATACAATTCCTGTGTAAACGCGTGTTCTTCCAGAATTTGATCATCAGTCCAGCGACCGGGACGGTAAAACTTACCAATGATTGGTTCGGCATCTTCCAGGCCGATCTGGAAAACTCGATTCTCATAACTGTTAAGTACCATATTACGAGCGTCACATCGATATCCAACACTTTCAACCGCATCCATTACCAGATCGGGTGTCAGGTTTTCATATGGGTGGAGCATCCTTGACGACTGATCTCTCATAACATCACAGGTTCAATTGTTTCGACAGCAGAGCCACGCTCTTAATCTGTGCATACACGGTTTGACCCGGATTCAGATTCAGAAATTGTGCTGACTTGCGAGTAATCCTGGCCAACAAAAACTGCTTCCCAACCTTGAGTCTCACTATAAATCGAGATTTCTCCGATGGCTCTATCGAGTCCACAGTTGCCTGCAAAATGTTGAGAATGCTCGATTGTTGGTCTTGTGACAGAGTGATGCTGACATCTCTGGCAGGAATTCTGACTCGAATACTGTTGCCCAGGGGTTCGTCCCGCTGTGTGACGAAAAGACTACCGCCATCAAATCGCAATTCGCTCAAGCCGAATTGGTCGTCGTGCTTGTGTATGCGACAGAGAATCACCGCTCCGGCTGATTCGTCCTGAGCAATTGTCATATCTGCCCGACTCGTAAGATCAAAGACGGACCCGGAGGTAACCACGTGCCCATGTTCGAGCAATATCAAATTGTCGGCAAGGTGGGAGATTTCTTCCAGCGAGTGGCTTACATATACGATAGGTATGGATAGATTTCCGTGTAATCGACTCAGGAATGGGAGTATGCGGGATCTGGCAGGCTGATCGAGGGCTGATAACGGTTCATCCATGAGGATGAGCCTTGGTCCTGATGCTAACGCTTGTGCAATGGCAACCCGCTGTGTTTCACCTCCAGAAAGTTGCTGGACAGATTTTGCCAAAAGCGTTTCAAGCGAGAACCAGCTAACAATTTGCGCCAGCTCAAAATTCTCTCCTGACCTGTTGCGCCGCCTGGCATACTCAAGATTCCCCTGCACACTTAGATGAGGCAGTAACCTGGTATCCTGAAAAACGAATCCAATATCGCGTTTGTGTGGCGCAATGAACAGATTTTGATTTTGCCACCATGTGCCCGTGAAGTTTATCCGAATATCATCTCCTTTTTGACCTCGTTCCAGACCGGCAATACAGTGGAGCAGCGTGGTTTTACCACATCCTGTTGGCCCGAAAATAGCGGTTACACCGGAAGAGGGGACTCGTATGTGGACATCCAGCTTGAAACCGGATGAGCGATTTAACTTGATAGTCGATTCAAGGCTCAACAGTCTTGTCCATACAGTTCGTTATTCTGACAGGCATACTCTATTCTTCCAGGCGGTATCTGATGCGCTGGTTGCTGCCATACACGACTAGCAACAATATGAACGAGAACACTAATAATCCTCCTGCTAACTGGTATGCCTGGCTGTATTGTAATGATTCCACGTGATCGTAGAGGGCTACTGAGAGTACCCTGGTTTCACCCGGTATGTTGCCGCCAATCATCAACACGATTCCGAACTCACCGATGGTGTGCGCGAATGCCAGAGTGATTGCGGTTATGAAACCCCGTCTGCAGATTGGCACCACAACAGAAAAAAAACGATCCAGCGGTGCAGCGCCCAGAGTAGCGGCTGTATCGAGAATACCCTTTTCAACGTTTTCAAAAGAAATTTGCAGTGGTTGAATATAAAAAGGTAGCGAATAAATGACTGAACCAATTACCAGTGCACTAAAACTGAATGCCAGGTTGGTTCCTGTGACTTCCTGCCAGGCTTTACCGAACCAGGCATCCGGTGCAAACGCGATGAGTAGATAAAAGCCAACCACGGTAGGTGGCAAAATAATCGGAATTGCCACCAGCGGTTCGATGAGAAGGCGCAGCCTGGAGCGTGTGAGCGCCAGCCACCATGCCAGTGGTGTACCCATGACGATGAGTATAATTGTGGTGGTCAGGGCCAGTTCCAGCGTAAGCACAAGGGCGACGAGATCCTGATTGGCGATCGTAATCATGGTTTGCCTGCACTTTTTGGCAACTGGTAACCGTTATTGAATATGATACTTCGGCCGTTCGTAGATTTCATGAAATCAATAAACTCACTGGCAATGATTGGTCTGGCAGCCTTCGACAGCAGCACACCTTGCTGTTCGATTGGCGAGTATAAATGACCTGGAACTACCAGGAAATCTCGGAAGCTCTGATCGGTTGAATTGCGATAGTCATTTAGCAGAGATAACGCAGTCAGACACAACTGGGCATTCCCTGATACAACGTGCTGAAATGACTGGGCAACGTTTGAGCCATAAACCAGGCGTGGTTGCAGAACGTTCCAAAGATCAACGTTCTGTAGGTATTGCCTTGCGGCAAATCCATAGGGAGCGGTGTCAGGATTCGCCAGACTGACCCTGCCAGTAGTCTCCAGGAGAATATGCTGGTTAACTGCGGAATGTCCGGGTACCCATAGCACCAGCTGACCCAGTGCGTAGGTAAATCGTGTTTTTGCTACCGCATGTTGGCTTTCCGCTAGCAATTTGGGCCTCAGGGCATCAGCGGACAGAAACAGATCAAAAGGTGCGCCGGATATTATCTGGGCGTAGAGGATTCCGGTGGAGGCTGAACTGATTCTGACTCTGGTAGCTGTCTGTTCGGAGAAGGCCTTGACCAGATCTTCCAGAGTCGTCTTAAAATTCGCGGCGACTGCAATGGTCAAAGTTCTATCGGAGATTGTGGTTGCACTCACTTGAGTGTTGAAGAATGCGATGCAGAGAATGACGACAAACCGAAACTGGCGAATTATTGAAACCGCGCGGCTTAGCCATGCGGACGATATGCTCAGCAAGCCTTGCATAGCACGAGCAGCAGTCACTGCTGATTGTTCAGGCGCGATATGTAGTCGTCAATCAGCCACCCGGAGATTGAAAACATTGCCGGTCGATTTGGCAGATCCTGATAGTGAAACCACTGCGCATCTGCAATTTCTTCAGCTTGCAGCACAATTTCTCCGGACTCGTATTCAGCATGAAAGCCTAACATCAGCGAATTTGGAAATGGCCAGGATTGACTGGAATAATATCGTAAGTTTTTTATGCGTATGCCTACTTCCTCGTGAACTTCACGGTGCACAGCTTCTTCAATGGATTCTCCTGGTTCAACAAAACCTGCCAGTGTGCTGTAGAAATTGGCCCGGGCGTGAGCGTTTTTTGCCAGTAGTAACTTGTCCCCGTTTGTAATCAACGCAATTATTGAAGGCGACAGACGCGGATAAAAGACCTGACCGCATTGCTTACAGACTTTGGATCGATCGTTTTCTGATTTATCAGAGAGTTCACCGCATCGGCCACAGTATTTATGATTGCGGTACCATTCAACAATCTGTTTTGCTCTGCCGATAAGATTGAAAACTGACTCGTCCACCTGACCGAGAAAACTCCAGAGAGTATCAAATTCGTAACCCGGAGGATTGTCAGCGTCCGGATCGACTTCACAAGCATAGATTGGAACACCCATGGCTTCACCAAGATAGTGCTGTACGATCGCCTCCAATCCACACCAGCGCCATTCATCCTGATCGAGGGGGCGCCAGGGGTGGACGTTATCAATGGTGAGAATTTCATCATCTGAAATGACAATATGGAATGAAGGATCACTGACGGCAATCGGTGTAACACCCGAGTTGAACTTATTGGCGATATCAAGTAACTCCCAGTCCATCTTGTCACCTCACATTTCCCGAAACCGAATACTAGCATGTAGTTCAATATTTGATGAAATCAAATTTGAACCGCGGCAGACGTTTGCGCAGCAAGCGTCGAGAGCGAGAAGGAAATATTTGATGAAATCAAATATTGAACCGCGGCAGACAGTTCCGCATTGAGCGGAGCTCAATCTGAACCACGGCAGCAATTTGCGCAGCAAATGCGAGAGTGAACATTGCGCAGCAAATGCGAGAGTGAATATTGCGCAGCAAGCGTCGAGAGCGAGAAAGAAATATTTGATGAAATCAAATTTGAACCTGTTCATTGCTAAAAGGATCGGAAGTTCTGGCGAGCGTCCAGACCTGTACCTCTCCGGCGCCAGCCTCAATCAGACAGCCGGTTAATGCCTCTGCGGTGGCGCCGGTAGTCATCACATCATCGACAATAGCAATGGATTCATGTTGAAAGGATCGGCTGACTGAAAAAGCCCCTTTCAGGTTTGTGCGACGCTGTCTGGCAGAGAGTGATTTCTGGGCTGCCGTGTGAAGTCGACGATGACAGCTCTGATAATCAACCGGGATTTTTAGACGATCGGATATCACATCGGTCACTTCGAGTGCCTGATTGAATCCTCTTTCACGCATTCGCCTGGGATGCAAAGGCACCGGGATGAGTAGCTCCGGCAGATCTTTCCCATCAGACCGTTGCAGGATAGCCTCTGCTGCCAGATAAGCGAGCACCTTGCCAATGATCAGTTGTTGATTGTACTTGAATTCAATGATCAGCTTGTCAATCGGATAACGGTATTCAAATATCGATATGCAGCGACTGAAGGCAGGGTTGGCCTTCAGACAGCTACCGCATAGCGTATGTTGATTCCCGGGTAAAGGTACCGCGCATGCGCTGCAGCATCCCTTAAGCCAGGGCAAATCCGCAATGCATCCGCTACAAAGATCCAGATGCTTGTATCCGGGAGCATCGCACAACACGCAAACCCGCGGAAATATCTTATTCAGCAGCTCCGACAGTCGATTGTTCAAACAGGCTTCCACCTATCATTACTCGGAAAATACCAGTATGACTCTGATGAACTGCTGCTTGTAGGAGATAATGACACCGCGGGGAGTAGTATTTTTCGAGATATCGAGTAAGACTTTGACCCGGTCTGGATCAGAGTACAGATGCAGTTAATATTGTTCAGCTTGAATTTCTATTGGCTTTCAGTTTGGTTCAACCCGCTATCCGTCACGGGACAGGGGTGTTGCGGTGTCTGTGGATTACACAAAAATATCCGTTTCATGTAGGTGGACCACTCGGCTATCTCCGTCTCCGTTACATCGGGTTTGTGTGGCTCGAAGGGAGCAACTTTTCGGGTCAATTTGACAACATAGAAATGTTCATCACCCTGGATTGCCTTTATCATGGAGACTTCGCCTGTGCTGAGCTGTTTAGACTTGCCGCACATGATGAGACGCAAGGATGTGGGATAGCTATTCTCATATCCAGAGAAAAGATTGAAATGCTGCACAAAATTACAACGTTTCTTGTATTCCTCTGCATCCTTCAATAACAACTCGATCGGGTCTGCGTGCTGCAAGGCGAGGGATGACTCGAATGAGATTTTGTTCACCCACTTATTCTTATCTTCATCGGCTGGTGAAAATTCAGATATTCGCTCACCCTCCTGATTCAACTGATATGTGCGAATCCATCCGGAAGGAGGCTGGGCAATCAGGCGTTCGGTTGTGTCAAATTCCGGGGGATTAGTTTGACAGCCTTGCAAGAGCACGAAAAGGCTGTAGAAAATAAAAATAAACCCGGTACCGGATTTAACAAAATCGAGCATTATTATTTATCCAGAAAATTCCGCTGAATTGGATACAAAAAGCGATATGTCAAGATGATCACGCTGTTTTTAATGCCTGTTCACATAAGTTGCAGGGCTTCGCGCTGCAGGGAGATCAGTCGTCGAACCCAGTTTTCTAACAGATCAAGTTCCTCTCTCGGAACATTAAACAGGGCAGATAAATCCCGGATGAAACATTTTTCTTCAATTTCGAAGGTACCATCTGCATATGCCAGCTGAATCAGAGAAATGAGAACGACCACACGGGAACGATTGGATTCAAATATTTCGTCTACATTATCTATGTCTACATAGTGCCCTTCTGCTGTGGGTCCCATTTCCATCTCTCTCAGCATCTCGCGCATCATTAGTTGTTCGGCTGGTGAGAGGTCACCGTCAGAAACGACCACGCTATGGGCCAGGTTAAGAAAGGTTTCCTTCTGTTGATCACTTAAAGTAGAGAGAAACATGGGCTGCTTCTGTTGTTCATTATTATTGGCGAACCATGATGGTTAATACTTTATTCCCGTTCCGTTGAACTGCATCTCAATTTTAGTGGGCGGTGTTGAAGTGGAGCACATTCGGCCAGGACTTTCCATAATTAGAAACCAGATCCTCACTGTTGTCTACACGGTTACCCGATCACGGGATAAATCCTGGCAACATGGATTGATTTTCAAGAGAATTTATTCCTGTTCGGCTAATGTTACCTCGTAATTGTATATTTGATCTTCTTTCATTGTGGTCACCTTAATGACATCACCCGCATGATGATTCTCAAGCACCTGAAGAAGGCCATCCTGATTCAGGATAGGTTCATCATCCACGGCAATGATAACATCCCCGAGATGAATTCTTCCGCGGCGATCTTCGCGAACTCCGATAATGCCTGCTTTGGAAGCCGGCTGGCCAGGAACCACGGATAACAGAGCCACACCCTTTACTTGCAGGCGTTTTGCCCAATTGTCCGAGAGCGGTTCTATACCTAAAACCGGGCGATTAATATGACCGAATTCGATGAGTTGTGGCACGATCATTTTTACTGTGTCCACGGGAATGGCAAACCCGATTCCGGCGCTGGCGCCGCTGGGACTGTAAATTGCGGTATTGACACCAATGAGTCGGCCGTGCGAATCCAATAGTGGTCCACCGGAATTTCCCGGATTGATCGCAGCATCGGTTTGAATTACATCCTTGATGGTGCGGTTGCTAATTGATTTAATCTCTCGTCCAAGCGCGCTCACCACCCCCACGGTAAGCGTGGTATCGAGTGCAAACGGGTTACCAATAGCCAGCACTTTGCGTCCCACAGAAAGAGTCGATGACTCACCAAGAGTGAGTGGATGCAGACTTTCAGTCGGTGCATCAATCTTAAGTACGGCGATGTCCTTATCCGGTGCAATTCCGACCACCTCAGCATCATAGTCGGAACCATCCTGTAACCTGATCGTGATCTTATTTGCCCTGTATACAACGTGAAAATTGGTCACAATCAGACCCGTGTCGTCCCATACAAAACCGGTTCCGCTACCCTGCGGGATCTCCATCACATTGGGCCGCAGGAAATTGCGTCTCAAGCCTGTATTGGTAACGAAAACAACGGATGGACTAACCTTCCGATAGACGGCGATGTTATTTGCTTCATCATCAGTGTAGAAAACCTCTGAACGACTCGGTAATGGCGAGGAGGATTCCGAAGCCAAATCGTTATTGCTGACTGACGCAGATTCAGAACCCGGGTTGGATGTTGCCATCACCGCGGCTGCTATTACGGCAGCAACGCTGATGACCAGATACCAGATCTTAGCTGGGAAATTAAAACTCACAATTGGCTGCTCTGTATAGGATGGACACGACTTATGACCCGCAGGAATCAAAGATGTTCCGTGATTATGCCACAATCGCCTGCTTCCAGGTTAAAGATGATTTTGTCTGAAACTCTTGTTGTGAGAAACTTGTATCGCAGAAACTCCTCAGATCTTACATAGTAGTAAATGACGCACTGCGTAGAACATTTGTTCCAGATCAGTTACAGAGACAGTAACGATCCATTGCTGCAGCCTGAATCAGAGAATGCCAACCAATTGCTCTTTCCGCCACTATTAAGCACATGATCTGCGGTGAATTTCCGTGCCTAACCGCAACAAAACCCTACAGGTGAGTGACTCGCATCGCTTAAATTCCTGTTTGATGTGAAGTCGCAGAGTGTCAGAACTGATGATGTTTGATCAGGTTATTTTTCCGGTTTAGCCTCAGTAGCTGGTTCTTTTGCTGCTGCTTCCGGAGGAATTAGCCATTCATTTAGCTCGTAGATGTCCTTGGGGCTTAATGTACCCGATAGCCGTTTCAGCTGAATCACATTAATGACATAGTCCAGTATGCTATTGTCAAAGTCTCGAACTGCTGAGAAATAGGTTTGCTGTGCATTGAGTACATCGACTACATTGCGCGTGCCCACTTCGTATCCAATCTCGGCAGCTTCCAGAGCCGATTTAGCCGATGTGACACTTCTGGCACGCGCCTTGGATTGAGATACAGTGCTCGAAACCTGGGTAAAAAGGGCACGCGTTTGTTGCGTGACTTGCCGGATTGTACCCTCATAAAAAGCGATTTGGGTCTCGTGAACTGCTGCTGCCTGGCGCCTGGACGCGCTGGTCCTGCCACCAGTAAATAAAGGTGCGGATAGACTGAGCGTGATCGTATCTCGGGTCTGATCGGAGGGGAAACCAGTCTTGCTGTCATCAATCAGATTCGTTTGATCGATTTGAGCAGACGAGTCCGATCTCGATAGAAAAAGATCGATCCTGGGATAGTACAGGCTTTTAGCGGCTCGCATTGCATATTGGGCAGCATCACGTCCATATTGTGCTACCTTAATGTCCAGGTTGTTTTCACGCGCAAAACTCACCCATTCATCAGGGGATTCGGGGTCGGTCGCGCGAACTGGAAAGTTCTCTTTCAGATTCCAGAGTTCGCCGTGTTGACGTCCCGTCAGCACCGATAATAGTTCTTTGGCGATATCCAATCGGCCTTCGTCCGCAATGCGCCTGGCGATGGCAAGGTCGTGACTGGCTTCGGCATCAAGAACATCGGTGATAGCCACGAGACCGACATCGAACCGTTGTTTGACCTGATTCAGTTGTGCGTTTAAAGCGGATTCCTGTGCATTTGAAGCCTTCAGATTTGCGACAGCACGGAGCACATCAAAGTAGCTCGTAACCGTTCGTAACAGCAGATCCTGTTGTGCAACTGCGAGAGCGGCTTTCGCCTGTTTGGACAATTCCGCGCCACGCTTAAATTGAAACCAGCTCGGAAGATTGAACAACGGCTGTTGGAGGGAGACATCCCAGGCAGTTGTGTCTGTCGATGAGCTGGTCGCATTTTTAACAATAAACTCACCAATCGCGAATTCACCGCGAGCTTCCGAATCTGCATCAGATGAATTATATGATGCATTGATTTGTGGCAGCAGACCGGCGAGCGCCAGCTTCCGCTCTTCACGGCCGACCTGGTATTGGGCACGAGCCTGCGCGATCGTGAAATCGTCTTCGAGAGCCAGCTCATAGATTCCAGCAATGGTTGTGTCTGGGAACTTGTGCTCGACTGGATCGCTTTCCTGCCCCATAACGGCTGTACTAAATAGAATGGTGATCCCGACTGGGAGGAGCAGGCCTGGAGCATAAGAACGTACGGGTTTCATTGTTGAATTCCTTTAAACAGTAACTGTAAAAATTGATTTGGGTGTTTGGCAATTAATTGTTGTTTCCCAGCAAACGAATATAACTGGTTTTATTTGGCTCGTAGCTGTTGTCCCGATCTGAAAGTTGCAATGGATTTGAAGAGTGGCCAGTGAAGTTAACAGGAACACTCTCGAAAAGAATGGATCCAAGCTCGAAAAAAAAAAAAACACCGCAGAA
>CAZNFE010000045.1:0-12412 GCA_964571945.1 uncultured Pseudomonadales bacterium | reverse complement strand
CAGATACAATAATTTTGGGGGAATCGCTGCTACTTATGGATTAGTCTGTTATCATACGCCGCTTTTTACCGGCAGCGTATCAATAATAGCTATTTCAAGGAAGAGTCCCTGTAACCCGTTCAATTCCGGGATCAAATTGATCCGGGTGCGTAAATGACGACAACCATTTGATGCAAATGAGAAAACCAAAATAAGATGATCAAACAAAGAACGCTGAAGAACATAATCAGAGCGACCGGGATCGGTGTTCATACCGGTGAAAAAGTCTACTTGACACTCAAGCCAGCGCCAATAGATACGGGGATCGTCTTCACCAGAGTCGATCTGGATCCCCAGGTCAGGATAGCAGCGAACACAGAATTCGTAGGCGATACCACGCTTGCGACCACGTTGGTCAAATCAGGGTGTCGAATAGCTACAATTGAGCATCTGATGTCGGCGTTTGCTGGTTTGGGAATCGACAACGCACTTGTTGATGTGAGTGCACCGGAAATACCCATTATGGATGGCAGTGCGGCGACATTCGTATTTCTGATCCAGTCTGCAGGCATTGAAGAACAGGACAGTCCAAAAAAGTTCATTCGCATCAAGAAAAAAGTCAAGGTATCCGCTGTAGCATTTGAAGACGAGTATGCAGTAATCGAGCCATATAATGGATTTCGGGTATGCCACACGATCGTTTATGACAATCCAGTCATCAAAACCCAACAAGCCAGTGTCAATTTTTCCACCACTTCATTCGTCAAGGAAGTGAGCCGGGCACGAACTTTCGGATTTATGCGTCAGGTAGAACAGGCCCAGGAAAACAATATGATGTTAGGTGCAAGCCTGGACAACGCAGTGGGCGTCGATGATTATCGTGTTTTGAATGATGATGGACTTCGGCAAGAAGATGAATTTGTTCGACATAAGATTCTGGATGCGATCGGTGATTTGTATGTTTTGGGCCATAGCGTGATAGGCTCATTTGAGGGGTATAAATCGGGCCATAAAACGCATCATGCGCTGCGGCAGGCGCTCCTGGCGCAACAAGATGCGTGGGAGATCGAGACCTTTCCTGAACAGGAGAGCTCACCAATTTCATACAACCATCCGGTTTATGCCGATTGAAATCGTCGCGCAGAACCGGACCGGGTTAATTCGATCGGGGTTTTGCTTCAGACAGTTTAAGTAGTGCTTTGCGCAGTGGCTCATCTTCTATATATTTAGCAACCGATGCGATGTGCCTGGCATTTTCAGCCGAAATTGGTTGGGCAGACGTTTCACATGATGGGGGATCATAAGAAGGCCTGATAGCATATTGAACGTGATCTATTTCGTGAAATTCAGACATGGATTTCAATTTTAGGATCATATCCTGCTCAACATATCGGAGTCTTGTCGCCCACTGTGCGTTATCAATTACGAGGGAGAGCGTGTTGTTCCGGTATGAAGATACTCTCACATGGGATACCATAGCGTCCGGTAGACAGGTTTCAATGCACTGTTGGAGTTCATTTAACCTGCGGGCCATGCTATAAAGGTAATACAGCGGGCTTGAGGGATCCAGAAAGTGGTTGGCAACAGGTTTCAAGATATTCAGATCAGGCTGGTGAAATCGTCAAGTTGGTTTTGTCGTAACCGTTAAACTGCGGCGGTCATCCGGGAGTAGCAGCAGCGTATTTTATGAAATTTATCATAATTAACCAAAAAAAGGGCAGGTCCCTTTCATTTACTGCGAATAGAGTGATTCTCGGAATTGCGCTGGCAAGTCTGCTTGGGGTTCCAGCGATACTGGGTTATGCCACATTTAAACTGGGTATGGAAAGGGCAGGCCTCACCACCGACCTGGTATCCAGGTGGAAACAGGTACTCAAGGATCAAGCCACGGATGTTGAGGTTGCCCGGCGAGATGCGGATGAAACTCTGGAGGCATCTGCACTGCGACTGGCGCAGTTACAGGCCAGAATTGTTCGCATTGATGCGCTGGGAGAGCGTTTAACCGCGATTGCCAAGCTGGATGAAGGTGAATTTGATTTCACTCAAGTACCTGCTCTGGGTGGCCCTGAATCTTCAGATCAGGACTCGCCATACAGTCCCCCGGCATTCATGGATGTATTAGCTCAACTGGCGGTCGATATAGATAATCGTGAACAGCAGCTGAGCGTTCTGGAAACTCTGCTTACCGATCGAAAGATGCAGAGAGACGTTTTTATCGCTGGCAGGCCGGTGAACAAGGGTTGGATGTCTTCAAGGTTTGGCCGAAGGACAGATCCCATCAATGGCAAGTTGGCGTGGCACAATGGTGTCGATTTTGCCGGTAAGCTTGGATCAGATGTAGTTTCTGTGGCCGCAGGCGTTGTCGTGTATGCCGGTTCACGGAACGGTTACGGTAAAATGGTAGAAGTTAACCATGGTGGAGGTTTCTCCACTCGTTATGGTCATCACCAGAAACTATTGGTCAAGGTAGGTGATATTGTAAAGAAAGGACAGGTAATCGGGTTGATGGGAAGCAGCGGACGATCAACCGGACCTCATGTGCATTTTGAAGTCTATAAGAATGGCAGAGCAGTAGATCCCGCCTCATATATACATCGTGCCAGTCGCTAGATCCCTCTAAAAACCTACTCTTGCACGCGCCTCCAGACGGAGGTGTATTCATCATCTATCGATAATTTATCGCACACCTGAGAGACGAACCCATGGCTATGCAGGTTTTCAGCAAAATATTTGGGAGTAAAAACGATCGTGAACTCAAACGAATGGGGAAGATTGTTGCCCAGATTAATGAATTAGAAGAAGCCATAGGTCAGCTATCAGATGGTGAGATAAAAGACCGGAAGGAACTATTTCAAACCAGACTCGCCGCAGGAGAATCGCTGGACGATTTGTTAGTGGAAGCATTTGCGCTTACCCGGGAAGCGGGAAAACGCACGATCGGTTTACGCATACATGATGTTCAGATGGTAGGTGGTATTACACTCTATGAAGGACGTATAGCCGAGATGCGCACCGGCGAGGGAAAAACGCTGGTTGCTACATTACCTTTATACCTGAACGGGCTCATGGGGAAGGGTGTCCAACTGGTTACGGTAAATGATTACCTGGCAAAGCGCGATGCCAACTGGATGGGACCTGTTTATGAAGCCCTGGGCATGACAGTGGGCGTCGTCTACTCCGGTCAGTCACCGGCAGAAAAACAACTGGCGTATGCCTGTGACATTACCTATGGCACAAATAACGAGTTCGGATTTGATTATTTACGTGACAATATGGCATTCAGCCAGGCTGAAAAAGTACAGCGGGAACTGTTCTTTGCGATCGTTGACGAAGTGGATTCAATACTGATTGATGAGGCAAGAACACCACTCATTATCTCCGGTAGTATCGAAGACAATTCAGAGTTGTACCGTGTGATCAACACGCTGGTGCCATCACTGAAAAGGCAGTTTAAAACACCGGAAGATATACTAAACAAGATAGAGCCACCGGGCGATTATTTTGTCGATGAGAAGCAGAAAGATGTCGAACTTACCGAAAGCGGCCATAAGCTGGTGGAAAAGCTGCTTATCCAGAAGGGGTTGCTGGATAAGGAAGGCAGCTTGTACGGAACCGCAAATCTGAATTTGTTGCATCACTTCCAGGCTGCATTGAAAGCTCACCTGCTGTTCCATCGCGATGTTGAATACATGATAGAGGACAATGAAATAGTTATTGTCGATGAACACACTGGTCGGACCATGCCTGGCAGAAGATGGTCCGGAGGTATTCACCAGGCGATCGAAGCGAAAGAAGGTGTACCAATCAGTCAGGAAAGCCAGACGCTGGCATCGACAACATTTCAGAACTACTTTCGGCTGTATGAAAAACTGTCTGGAATGACGGGTACAGCAGACACCGAAGCATTTGAATTCCGCCAGATCTATGGTCTGGATGTAGTCGTTATACCGACCAATGTGCCGATGATCAGAAAAGATCTGAATGACCTGATTTACATGAGCAGGGATGAAAAATTCGATGCTATAGTTGCAGAGATCAGGCGATTGAAAGGCAAAGGAGTCCCGATACTGGTTGGTACTGCGTCGATCGAATCGTCGGAATTGCTGTCTGATTTATTGGATAGACTCAAGATAAAACACAGCACGCTCAATGCCAAATTTCATGAAAAAGAAGCAGAAATAATTGCCCAGGCAGGGCGAGCAGGCACCGTGACAATAGCCACAAATATGGCAGGTAGAGGAACTGATATTGTACTGGGTGGCAACTGGGAAGCGGAGGTTGCCAAACATAAAGATCCGAAGCCTGAGCAGATAGAACAGATCAGGCAAGAGTGGCAGAAGCGCCACGACAAGGTAATCGAAGCGGGCGGCTTGTTTATTCTGGGTACCGAGCGACATGAAAGCAGAAGGATAGACAATCAGCTTAGGGGACGATCAGGCAGAATGGGCGATCCAGGTGAATCAAGGTTTTATCTGTCACTGGAGGATGACCTGATGCGAATTTTTGCGTCTGATCGTGTGAAGAGCCTGATGCAGACACTTGGTATGGAAAAAGGCGAAGCGATAGAACATCGCATGGTGACCAATGCGATTGAAAAAGCCCAGAGAAAAGTAGAAGGACGAAACTTCGATATTCGTAAACAATTACTCGAATATGATGATGTGGCCAATTCTCAACGGCAAATGATCTATTCGCAGCGAAATGAGTTGATGGAAGGAGAAGATGTCTCTGACACCGTAGACACTCTGTTTGAAGGTGTCATCAACCAGGTAATTGATGCATTTATTCCGCTGCATGCACTTGAAGAACAATGGGATATGGCAGGGCTGGAACAGGCGTGTCAGTCGGAATTCAATGCGCGCCTACCCATTCGGCAATGGCTTGAAGAAGATGATGAATTGTATGAGGAATCCCTGAGGACCAGAATTGTTGACGAGATCAGCAATGCATATAAGGCCAAGGCAGAGCAGATAGGCCCGGATATAAGAGTATTCGAGAAGCAGATCATGTTGCAGATTCTGGATAATTTGTGGAAAGAACATCTTGCTGCAATGGATTTTCTGCGGCAGGGTATTCACTTGAGAGCCTATGCCCAAAAACAACCCAAGCAGGAATATAAACGAGAAGCCTTCGAGTTATTTGAAGAATTTCTAAATACATTCAAGGTGGAAGTGGTCAGATTCCTCGCGAAAGTACAATTTCGACAGGAAGAAAGCGCTGCAGAGATGGAACAAAAACGCAGAGAAGCGGAAGCTCGCAACAAGATGCAATACCAGAAGGATTCGACGTCATCAATTGGATCTGAGCAACCCCAGGAAGCAGCGACTCCTTTTGTGCGACGAGAAAAAAAGGTCGGACGTAACGAACCCTGTCCATGCGGATCGGGAAAGAAGTACAAGCTGTGCCATGGGAAGCTGTAACAGAGAACGAAATGCAAGCATGGAATTTATAGGTTGATGTCATAGCTCAATCTCACAGGTCAAAATTATCAGGAAGGGAATACAGCTATGGCTGTAGGTTCGTCATTAGATGGGAAAATATTACCCATTGAGGGAGTATCACTCGCTGCCACTGCGTCAGGTATCAAGCCGGGAAATGCACTGGATCTGGTGCTCGTTTCCCTGGCTGAGGGTACCAGCACGGTCGGTGTATTTACCAGCAATGTGTTCTGTGCAGCACCTGTAACGGTATGCCGGCAACATATGGCTATCGATCAGCCTCGCTACTTTATTGTCAACAGTGGTAATGCTAATGCGGCCGTCGGTGATGCAGGGATCCAGGATGCACTGCTTACCTGCGAGCAGATTGCAATTTCAACCCAAGTAAAAAAACACCAGGTTCTGCCATTTTCCACCGGTGTCATTGGAGAACGCCTACCGGTCGAAAAGATAGTGGCAGCTTGCCCGACTTTACTCAAGGATTTGTCTGAACAGGGATGGAAAGATGCAGCCAGGGGTATTATGACAACGGATACCCGCCTCAAGGCATGTTCGACTCAAATAGAAATTGATGGCGCACCGGTAACCATCACCGGAATCTGCAAGGGATCGGGGATGATTCGCCCGGATATGGCCACACTGCTGGTGTTTTTGGCAACGGATGCCTCCATCGAGGGTGCCCTGTTGCAATCATTGTTACGGGAAGCAGTGAATAACTCATTTAACCGAATAACAATCGATTCGGACACCTCTACCAACGATTCGTGTATGTTGTCTGCCACTCACAAATCCGGCGTGTTGATCAATGCTGCCACGAGAGCGGCATCGCTGTTTGCTGATGCATTGAATGGGTTATGCAGGCAAATGGCACAGGAAATCGTACGGGATGGAGAAGGTGCCACAAAATTCGTTGAGGTAAATGTAGCACAAGGAAAGAATTCCAGAGAATGCCTGGCAGTCGCCTATGCAGTAGCCGAATCGCCGTTGGTAAAAACGGCACTTTTTGCTGAAGATGCCAACTGGGGACGCCTGGTTATGGCGATTGGGAAAGCCGGTGTGGATGATCTGGATACGAGATCTGTCGATATTTCGATCGGGTCCGTGCGAATACTTCACCATGGTGAAAAAGATCCTGACTATAGCGAGGCGATGGGTTCAGAGGTCATGCAAAAAGAAGAAATTGTGATACGGATCAGTCTTGGCAGAGGCGAGGCAGCAGAGTCAGTTTGGACCTGTGATCTGTCCCACGATTATGTTCGAATCAATGCGGAGTATCGGACCTGAATGAATAGCAAGACGCGTCGAAGGTGCAGGGAATTTGTTGCAGTCAGGAGAGCTCAGAACAAGTGGATATTCGTCATAGCGTAAGTAGATGTTATTCAGACTTTCCCTGGTCCTCGTCCAGATCACTGGCAGTACAATCGTCGTAATCAGCATCTGCAGAAACAATCCTGCGTCCGCTGGCCCATTCACCCAGATCCAGCAATTGGCACCGCTCACTGCAAAATGGTCGAAATTCATTCTCAGCAGACCAGATTACAGGCTTCTGGCAGGTAGGACAATTTACGTGTTTTTTGGACATGGTTAAGTAGCCATTTTCAAATATTTTGCATGCAGCCCGGCAATATCGTGATCCAGCTTCTGCAAATCCTGATCATTCAGGATGATGTCGTCCGCCGCGGCTGCTCGCTGCTCTCTCGAAGTCTGCGCTTTGATAATATTACGTACCTGTTCTTCAGAGTTGTCATCTCGAGCCATGGTACGTTGGATTTGTACTTCCAGCGGTACATCAACTACCAAAATCCGATTTGTAAACCTTGATTGTCCGGTCTCTATCAATATTGGAGAAACCAGTATCGTATATGGCGAGGTGCTGAGAGACAGTTCCGTTTGGATTTCTTTATTGATGAGCGGATGTAGAAGCTGTTCCAGCCACTTTCTTTCTACATCGTGTTTGAATACTTTTTCTCTCAAAGCTGCGCGGTCCAGACTCCCGTCTGATTGGAGAATGGCAGCGCCGAAGTGCTCCTGAATTTCCCGCAGTGCCGGTTTCCCCGGTTCAACAACTACTCGGGCAGCTATATCAGCATCGACAATGGAGATGCCTAATGCGTGGAAACGATCAGAGACTGCTGTTTTGCCACTACCGATGCCTCCGGTTAATCCGACTACAAAGTTGCTCATCGTCAAACCCCGGGAAGGGCGATTTGGTAATAAAGGTTCACAATTTCCTCACCCCATATCAATGTTATCCAGCCCGCGATGGCCAGATAAGGACCAAAGGGAATGGGTTGATGCCGGTCTCGACCCAGCAGGATCAGTGTGCCTCCGATTATCGCACCGCTCAGTGAAGAAAGAATGATTATCGTGGGTAATGCCTGCCAGCCTATCCAGGCACCCAATGCAGCGAGCAATTTGAAATCACCGTGCCCCATGCCTTCTTTGCGAGTTACTAATTTGAATGCTCCGGCCAGAAGCCACAGGATCATGTAACCGATGACGGCACCCCAGAATGCATCCTTGAAATCGATTAGAAGATTGAAGGAATTGGCAATCAAACCGAGCCAGAGTATTGGCAGGGTAATGTCGTCTGGGAGAATGGTACGATCGTAATCAATCATTGCCAGGCAGATAAGAGACCAGCTCAAAACCAGCGTTAACAGACCAGTCGTCACGCCAAATTTATGTAATACGATGCAGGTCACTACCGCGGTGAATGCCTCTATAAGTGGGTATCGGATAGAGATGCGAGTACCGCAATTTGAACATTTACCCTTCAGAAACAGATAACTTAAAAGAGGAATATTTTCCCATGGTTTGATTTTCTTTTCACAGGATGGACAGTGTGAATCAGGGAATGCAAGGTTAAAGGAGGGCTTATCCAGCGGTAATTCCCGATCGGGATCGAGAATCATTTCCGCCTGGTCTTTCCAGTCCTGTTCGAGCATTCGAGGCAAGCGGTAGATCACGACGTTAAGAAAGCTGCCTATGACCAGGCCGAACAAGGCTCCAATCGTGAGCACCAATATGGGATATTCGGTCTCGAGAATAACGACTAGACTGTCTTCCATGCAGCAGCTACCGGGTCTACCCGCCCCCGTTGACAACCTGACCCATCTGGAATATTGGCAGGTACATGGCGATCACCAGTCCACCGATGACTACCCCCAGGAACGACATGATTGCAGGTTCCATCAAGCTGGTTAAGGAATCCACTGCGTTGTCTACCTGTTCTTCATAGTAAGTGGCTGCTTTATCCAGCATGGCATCCAGGGCACCCGACTCTTCACCAATGGCTACCATCTGGACGACCATATTTGGAAATACGTCGGTCTGCTTCATGGAATAATTAAGCTGGATGCCACTTGACACATCATCCTTGATTCTCAGGATCGCATCTTTATAAACCACATTGCCTGCTGCACCTGATACAGATTCCAGCGCGTCAACCAGTGGAACACCGGCAGCAAATGTGGTTGAGAGGGTGCGGGCAAATCTGGCTACTGCTGACTTGTCGAGTATATCGCCAATAACCGGCAGCTTCAGTTGCACCCGGTCCTGACCGTCCCGCACAGCCTGGGAAGTTTTATAGGCTTGTTTGTACGCGAACAGAACCGCAACGATAACACCAACTATCATATACCAGTAAGCCTGAGCGAACTCGGACATATGCACTACCATTAATGTGAATTCCGGGAGATCGGCACCAAATCCCGAAAAAATATCCTGAAACTGGGGCACTACCTTGATCAGCAAAATCCCGGAGACCACGCCAGCGACCACGAGGATCGCGATGGGGTAGTTCATTGCTGACTTGATTTTGGCTTTCAGCGCTTCCGTTTTCTCCTTGTAGGTGGCTAATCGATCGAGCATGGTTTCCAGAGCGCCTGATTGTTCACCGGCATCTACCAGGTTGCAAAACAATTCATCGAAGTGATCGGGGTGATTGGAAATAGCCGAAGCGAACGTATTACCCGCAGAAATATCATCCCGGATTCTTAAAATGAGTGCTTTCAAGGTGTCGCTGTCAACACCACCAGCGACAATTTCGAATGACTGGACCAGCGGCACACCAGCTTTCATCATGGTCGCCAGTTGCCTTGTAAACAGTGCGATATCCTGGGGGGTAATTTTCTTTCCTTTGGAGAGAAAAGACAGTCCGGCAGACTTCTTCTTGACGGTTTTAGGAGTGATTCCCTGCTTGCGCAGTTCGGCTTTGGCAATATTGACATTTATGCTGGAAATTTCACCCTTGCTCTTGCGGCCGGATTTATCCGTACCTTCCCATGCAAATACCTGACTGGCAGCAGCCATCTTATACCTCGCTCTTCCTGGTTCTACCGCTTAGTTTTACTTATCTCCGAATCCCATAATGCAATTATGCTTCGTGGGTTTGCAGGGGATCGTAAATCGGATACGAATATCTGAAATTAGTGTCCACTGGTCACCCGATCAACTTCATCCAGGCTTGTTAGCCCATGCAGTACTTTCACTATGGCAGATTGGTTGATATCGTCAAATCCTTCGGCTTGGCATACCTCTGCGATCTGCAATGAATTGCCGTCTTCCATAATTATTTTGGATATGTCCTTGGTGATTTTAACCACCTCATAGATGCCCACGCGGCCCTTATAACCGCTGTTGTTACACTTGTCGCAACCACCCGGGCCATAGATTTGTGGGCTCGCTTCGGCCTGCTCTTCCGTTAGGCCCTTCTCCATCAGGGCCGCCTTGGGTATATCCAGCAGTACCTTGCATTCCGAGCACAATCTTCGTGCCAGCCGCTGGGCGATAATCAGGTTGATCGAGGTTGCCAGGTTAAATGCCGGAACACCCATATTGCGCAATCGAGTGATGGTTTCGGGGGCGCTATTGGTATGTAATGTGGACATCACCATGTGCCCGGTTTGCGCAGCCTTGATGGCAATTTCTGCCGTTGTCAGGTCACGAATCTCCCCGACCATGATGATGTCCGGATCCTGACGCAGGAATGATCGGAGTGCTTCACCGAAATCAAGACCAACTTTGACATTAACCGGGCACTGATTGATACCGTCCAGATTGATTTCAACCGGGTCTTCTGCAGTTGAAATGTTCAGTTCAGGAGTATTCAGGATATTGATTCCGGTATAAAGCGACACCGTTTTCCCGCTACCGGTTGGTCCGGTAACCAGGAACATGCCCTGGGGTTTATTCAGTGCTTCAAGATATAATTCTTTTTGATAGTCCTCGTAACCCAGCGCGTCAATACCCATTTTCGCACTACTCGGGTCGAGAATACGCAAGCAGATTTTCTCACCAAACAATACCGGTAGCGTGTTCACCCGGAAATCGATAGCCCTCTTCTTCGATAGCTTCAGTTTAATTCGGCCATCCTGTGGAATGCGGCGCTCGGAAATATCCATCTGAGACATCACTTTTAATCGCGCTGCAATTTTACTTCCCAGAGTTACCGGTGGTTTCGATACTTCGTGCAGAATACCGTCGGTACGGAAGCGAACCCGGTAGGATTTTTCAAATGGTTCAAAATGCAAGTCCGATGAGCCTAATCTGATGGCATCCATCAGCATTTTGTTAATAAATCTCACTACGGGCGTATCATCGGCACCGCTGGTCGTTTCTTCTTCGTCCGGCCCGCCGCCTTGCTCGTCTACTGCTTCCAGATCTATGTCATCCAGATCTTCGTCATCGAGATCGCCCAGGCCATTATCTTCCTTGGACTCCAGGAAAGCGCTGATAAATGTTGCCAGTACATTTTCTTCCACCAAAACCGGTTCCGTATTCAAGCCGGTAGCGAACTTGATTTCATCAAGTGCAAACAGATTGGTAGGATCGGATACGGCGACGAACAATCGATTGCCGCGATGAATCAATGGCATGGCATGATTCGATTGGATCAGTCTTTCTTCAACCAGGTTAGGTGGTATTGCTTCCACTTCAAAGGCAGAAAGGTCGAATAGCGGCACACCAAACTCTTCTGAGGCAGCATTAGCAATGGATTTGGCACTGACCAGGCCATTTTGCACGAGATGGCTGACAAACGGGACTTTTGAGCTTCTCGCCTCGTCGGTAGCGACCTTTGCGTCTTCGCCTTCGATAAGGCCGTCTTCTACAAGACGCTTGGCGAGTCCGCTAAGTTGAATTGGGTTGGCTGCCATTATGTGTGGGTTCTCAAATTTGAACGATAACCGATTGTGAGTAAGAACTGTCCGAAGTTTACCGCTACCCATCGCGGGTGTCGATAGAGTGTATGTAAATTACGATCAAGCAACCGGTGAGAGATGTTGGTGACAAAAATTGTCACTTTCTGACGTTTTATAACCATTTTTCCGATGAACGGGGTTAATTTGTACAAAATTCGATCAAAAGCGGCGTTGAATACATTGGCATGGGAATTGCTCATAGAACCAGTACATCCATAAGTGAGTTTCATGCACTGTCGATGAATTTTACTAAATATTAATAACTGGAGCTTTTGCCCATGAACGCAAAGAAACTACAACAAGGTTTTACCTTGATCGAATTGATGATTGTGGTTGCGATCATAGGTATCTTGGCGGCCGTTGCCTTGCCTGCATATCAGGATTATATCAAGACAGCTAATATGACCAAGGTAACCTCGCACTACGAAGAAGCGATTCGTCTTGCTCGAACCACATATGTTAAAGGTAATACTCAGGTAGCCCTGGGTCTGAGCAGTACTGTGCCTACAACTGCTTCTGGCTGGACACTGATCTTTAATCGTGGACTGAATAATGCGCCAGGCGGTGGTCTTGCGTATGGAGCCGGTGCAAATAATACGACTGGCGCCGTTGGTGTGGTTAGTACTGACGCTACTCAGGTTACGATTACGCGGCCTGCATATCAGGATCTGTCGGCTGATACAACGACCGTAATTGCGTTATCTGAAGCATAATCATCAGATTATTTCGGCTTGGGAGGAAAGTGGATACTTGTTCTCCCGTTTTTTTTTCTGTCACATATGTCCATAACCT
>CAZNFE010000044.1:0-12431 GCA_964571945.1 uncultured Pseudomonadales bacterium | reverse complement strand
TGGGCGCTCCGCACAGACGTCCTGTCTGTGAGGGTCTCTGACATGCCTTCCCTTCTGGTGCCACTACCCATCAATGTTATTTGCAGATGGGTAGCGCGACATCACGCGTGTTGCTTGCAACTCGTGACTGATTCGTTTAAACCTCTATATTGAATGAAACAGGAGGTGATAATGGCTATATCTGCCAAAGTTGTCGTGTTACCAGTTGCTGATGGTCCGCTGGAGGTTCAGGACGTACAATTTCCCGATCCGGGACCACATCAGGTCATTGTAAAACAATACGCATCTGGCATCTGCCACAGCCAGCTGCACCAGATGCACCAGCCGCGGCAGGCTCCGGTGATTTTGGGGCATGAATCCACCGGGGTGGTGCTTGAAACAGGTGCAGAGGTGTCGCATGTCAGGCCTGGTGATACGGTGCTGGTTACCTGGGTGCCACGTAATATCAGAGCATCGAATCGGAGCATCGAAAGAGCCTCGCTCGAATTATCGGATGGCACCACTGCAGTTTCCCAGAATGTCTTTACCTGGGCGGATCACACCATTGCCGATGAACAATTTGTGGTTAAGGTCCCCGGGGATATCGAAAAGGAAGTGACGTCAATCATTGGCTGTGCGGTCATGACAGGTGCCGGTGCCGTTGAATATACCGCGAAAGTGCAGAAGGGCGATAGTGTTGCCATTTTTGGTGCCGGGGGTGTTGGATTGTCTGCGGTGGTGGCTGCCCGGGTGCTGGAAGCTGACCCGATCATTGTTGTTGATCTGGATGACGAGAAACTGGCATTTTCGCGACGGTTTGGCGCAACCCATACCATAAATGCTGCCGCGGTCGATCCCGTGGCAGCCATTAAGGAGCTGACAACAGATGATTCTCGCGTGAATATTGCCTCGCTTCCGGTGAGTGGAGCTGATTTTGTATTCGACTGCATTGGAGTCAAATCCGTCATGGAACAGGTAGTGCCTGCTGCCAGAACCGGCTACTTCGGGGCAGAACCAGGTGGTACTGCTGTGTTGGTTGGGATTCCAACGACGACGCTGGAAATAGTGCCCATCGAGCTATTGGTAAACGAGAAGCACCTCATTGGCAGTATTGGCGGTTCCTGTCAACCGGACCGGGACTTTCCGAAATACCTGGACTGGCACAAGCAGGGTTTATTGAATCTGGAAGGGCTGGTGACAGCACGATACACCATCGATCAAATCAATGCAGCAACGGATGATCTGGAAGCCGGGAAGATATCCGGCAGATCCATCCTGGTGTTCTGATGGGCAAGCAGGCAATTGCCCAGTTGAGATTGCCGGTAACAAACTAATCCGCTTCTCAACCAATACATTTGTGTGTAAATTCAGGTAAGTGGATGGCGAACGAATACCCGTTGTAAATGGATTAATATCATGAAATATGGCTTAGTAGCACTGATATGGCTGGCCTGCAGTATCTTACCGGTACAGGCGGCCGAATCGAATTTAGTGGCTGAGGGCATCCTCTTCTGGACACCGGAACAACAGATTACGGGGTACCGCAACATTGATGAACTATCTCCGACAAGGGAAATTCTCGCTGGGCCGATAGCTTATCCCCTGATCCCGGCGCAGCGGAACCTGCAGGACTTCCGTTATCGCTACAACGGCAGGAAACACTCGATCGATGATTATATGAGGCTGCAGAATGTGGCCGGTGTTATTGCGATCAAAAAAGGCAGGGTCATTCTCGAGCGCTATGCACTTGGGAATGATCGCAACAGTCGCTGGATCTCCTTTTCAGTAGCCAAATCAGTTGTCAGCATGTTGATCGGTGCAGCAATCAAAGATGGCTACATTGAGAGCGTTGATGATCTGGTAGTGGATTATCTGCCGCGCCTGAAAGGCAGTGCGTATGATGGGGTAACCATTAAGAATATCCTGCAAATGTCATCGGGCGTAAAATGGAATGAGGATTATGAAGATCCGAAATCAGATGTGGCTTTATCTCCAGGTGGCACACTACCACTCATCGGCTATCTGAGTAAGTTGCCCAGAGCAGCAACTCCCGGTGTCAAATTCAATTACAACACGGGTGAAACCAATATCGCGGGCGCGTTGCTGAGAGCAGCGATTGGTAACAATCTGGCTACCTATCTGACGAACAAAATATGGCAGCCGTTCGGGATGGAATCGGATGCCAGTTGGTCTCTGGAAAAAACAGGTGGCGTGGAGTTTGGCGGTTGTTGTATCAATGCGACATTGCGAGATTACGCGAGGATTGGTCTCTTTGCCCTGCGTAATGGTGAACTGACAAACCGGGTAAAAGTGCTGCCGGATCACTGGATGGCTGAGTCGACTGCACCCTCAGCCGGGTATGAAGGGTATGGCTATTACTGGTGGCTGATGGGTGGTGATGCCTATGCAGCACTGGGCGTATTCGGTCAAATGATCTGGATAGATCCGAAACGGGAGATTGTGATTGCAATGCACAGTGCCTGGCCGGCTGCAGATAACCGGGAACTGGACAATCATCAGGCAGCGTTTGCGAAGGCACTGGCAGACGAGTTGTAGTGGTTTAGCTGATGATATGATCGACCGGACTGAGCGCCTTAACCCATCCAGAATACTACGCTGCCTGATCCGACTTATGAAAGCGTATGGATGATGATGCTGTTGCCATGCCGCGTTCCCGATCAGTGACATAATCGCGTACCAGCGGTACCGCCTCCTGCTGGCGGGAGATCTGCATCTGGAACACCGCCTGATGCCAATACCGAAATACCATCTCGCATCCCTTGAGATACCATTCCCACATGCGGCAGAACCGCTCATCATACAGGTCAGCTATCTGATCCCGGTTCGCACTGAAACGCTGGTGCCAGTGCTTCAGTGTGGTCGCATAATGCAGGCGGAGGATCTCAATATCGTTGACCCAGAGTCGTTCCTGTTCGATCGCTCGAAGCGATTCTGACAGCGAGGGTGTATAACCGCCGGGGAAGATGTACTTTCTGATCCACGCATTGGTAGCAGCTGGTGGTTCCATGCGAAAGATGGAGTGCAGCAGCAGGATGCCATTCTTCTTCAAGAGGGATCGAGCCCTGCTAAAGAACTTCTGATATTGGGTAACACCGACGTGCTCAAACATGCCGATGGAAACGATGCGATCATACCGTTTTGATTCATCGCGAAAATCACGCAGGAAGAAGTGGACCCGGTTTTCGAGCCCGGCGCGGCGGGTGCGTTCTTGTGCATAGCGCAGTTGGTTCTCCGATAGCGTGATACCGGTAACGTCGACGTTGGCAGTTCGGGCAAGGTACAGTGCCAGACCTCCCCAGCCGGAACCGATATCGAGGATCTTTTGTCCGGGTTCGAGCAGTAGTTTGGCCGCGATATGTCGTTTCTTGTTTTCCTGGGCCTGCTCCAGAGTATCGCCTGGATCGATAAAATAACCACAGGAGTACTCCAGTTCAGAGTCCAGAAACAGCTCATACAGCCGGTTGGACAAATCATAATGGCGAGCAACATTGCGGCGTGCCACCAGCATCGGGTTATATTGTTGTAACCGGCGCAGGCGGCTGTTCAGCCAGTGGTGCAGCATGAATACCGGGTGACGTTCGCGAGTGGCACCATTGATACACAAAAATGCCAGCACGTCATCCAGTGTGCCAGCCTCGATTTTCAGGCAGCCATCCATATAGGCTTCGCCAATATAGAGCCATGGATTAACCAGGAATTTACGGTTGAGGGCAGGATCACACAGTCGTACCGATATATCCGGTCCGGCTTCGCCCGAGAATTCGTAGTGCCGTCCAGCGGCATCAGTCAGATGCAGCGACCCGGCAACTGTAATGTATTCAAGTGCCCGCTCAAACAGCGTGGTTTTTCGCATACTGCCTCCTTCCTCTCTTCGGACAAATGTCTTCGGGAGAACTTTGCATGCGTTCAAATAAACTTCATTTGAGCACTACTATTTTAGGCAATAAGAGAGTCCATATCCAGCAGCAAACGGAGTGATAGCCGCCGTGTAAGCCGAACAGGTTATCCAGGCTCAATGCCCTCCGGGGATTAGAATGCACTGTGCTTCCTTTCCCAAAAGGTGGTATTTTCTGTTCTTAACCACAACTATTGAGACCAGGCGTTTATGGGATTGCATCTCATCAGTTCGAATAGGGTTGAGTCGTTGCAACGCGAACTGAGCAATTTTCTGGTCTCCAATCCGCTTGCCAATCCCTTTATCAGAGAGAGTATTGTCGTGCCCGGATTGGCCATGGCGCGCTGGTTGAATCTGCAGTTGGCACGGCAACAAGGTGTAGCTGCGAACATTGACTATCCGCAGCCGGCATCCTGGGTTTGGCAGATTGTGTCCAGCCTCGTGGAAGATGCCCCGGAAGCAGATCCGTTATCCGAGGAGATTGCTGCCTGGAAGATTTTCGAATTGTTACCCGAACTGATTAAACGGGATGAATTTGATGTACTAAGACGATATCTGGCGGATGATGAAATTGATGTTAAACGCTGGCAGTTGTCTGCCCGAATCGCCAGTGTATTCGGACGCTACCAGTTTTATCGACCGGAATGGATCTCGGAGTGGGATGCAGGGCGGGGCAGTGATTGGCAGGCAGTGCTCTGGCGGGAACTGGCGCAGGATATACCAAATCATCGCGTCTCAGTAACCAATGATGCCCTTTCCAGGCTGGCATCATCGACGCACCTGGGCGCATTACCCGAACGCGTTACCCTGTTTGCACTATCCAGTATGCCGCCACTGTTTGTCAATGTCGTTCAGGCGGTGGCCGCGCATACGGATGTATTTCTGTGCCAGCATAGCCCCAGTAATCAATACTGGGCTGACCTGATCAGTAAGAAGGCGGTATCGCGAAAGCGCGTTCAGGCACCTGATGAAGCAGCCTATTATGATACCGGTAATGATCTGATCGCCTCGTGGGGTCGGCAGGGGCAGGCATTCCAGGACCTGCTGCTGGATGATGACGCTCTGACGACCTCGCAGTGGGAAGACTATCAGCAGCCGGGAAGTGATACGTTGTTGCATCGGATTCAGCAGGATATTTTTGAGTTAAAGGATGCATCTGCTTCGGTAGATGTCGATCATTCCCTGCAGATAGGTATTTGCTACAGTCCGATGCGTGAATGCCAGGTATTACATGATCAGTTGCTGCATGAATTCCAGCGGGATAACAACCTGAAGCCGGAAGATGTGCTGGTAATGGTACCGGAAATCAGCCGTTATGCACCGTACATAGACGCCGTGTTTCACCAGGTTGAATCAGCGTCCAGACCATACATCCCATGGAATCTGTCAGACATTACCCTGGCTGATGAACATCCCCTGATTGGAGCCTTTTTTCAGCTGTTGGAGCTGCCGTCGGGAAGGTTTACATTCTCCGAAATTCTGTCTTTGCTGGATGTACCTGAACTGATCTGGCGCTTTGGATTAGATCGTCAATCCAGAGCAGTGGTTAGTGATTTGTTGGTGCAGGCTAATCTGCATTGGGGCCTGGACGGAGAACACAAGGCTGCACTGGGCTTGCCGCCACTGATCGAAAACACATGGAAACAGGCTGAGCAGAGGTTATTTGCCGGTTATGCCATGGGCGAAACAGAATACTGGGATGGGATCGCACCGATCGCGGGTGCTGAAGGTGATCGGGCACAGAGCATGGGTCGGTTTTGGCTGTTGTTTGATCAGCTCCGTGGCTGGCAAAAGAAACTGGAACGGAGGCGCAGTGCCAGTGCATGGCGGGACCTGTTAAATCAGTTGCTGGATGATTTCTTCAGTGAATTGGAAGATCAGGACAATAAGCTGCAGCAAATCCGGAACACGCTGGATGATCTGCACCTGGCAGCAGGTAGTATGCAACTCAACTTAGAATTGGTGTGCTACTGGTTGAAGGAGTCATTGAATAATAAAAATGCAGCTGGACGATTTTTTTCCGGTGGTGTTACCTTTTGCGGGATGCGCCCCATGCGTAGCCTGCCGTTTAAAGTTATCTGTCTGATTGGCATGAATGACCAGGCATTCCCGAGACGTGACAAGGTGCTGGAATTTGACCGATTGTCCGAGCACTGGCGACAGGGAGACCCACGCAACGGGGACGAAGACAGATACTTGTTGTTGGAGACACTCCTCTGTGCGCGGCAAAAACTGTATATTAGTTACACCGGTCGTAGTCTGCACGATAATAGTGAATGTCAGCCATCGGTACTGGTGCGTGAGTTAATCGATTATATCGATACATATTATTCGGGCCCTGTGAATACAGATGAGCCGTTGAGTCAGCGCATTAGTCATGTATATCCAATGCATCCGTTCAGCGCCAGAAACTATCGGTCGGGCAGCACACCAGCGGCGGTCAGTTATGACCGCTACTGGTACCAAATTGCTGCTGCAATGATGCAACAGGAAAAGGTATCCGTGCCAATGAATTGGCCACTGGAGCCGCTGGCTTACCTGGAAGAAAACACCGCTGACCTGGATATCAACCGGTTAAGCAGATTTTTGCAGCATCCCATCCGATATTTCTTCAACACCCGTCTGAAAATCTGGTTGAGAGAAGAACAGCGTGTGCTTGATGAGGAACCGTTCCTGCTGGACGGTCTGCAGCAGTGGTCAATAAAATCACAAATCACCAACGAAATGCTATTGGGGCAGCAGATGCCGCAGAAACTATTGCAGGCTCAGGGTGTGCTTCCCCACGGTGGATTTGCCACGCAAGCGTTCGATCAAATCCATGATGATTTGGCGGGGTTTACTGAGCAACTCGGTGAGTACCGCGCGCTCAATGCGATGTCTAAAACGGTTGATCTGCCCGTTCGAACCCGGCAGGGAGTAATCGAAATTGGCGGACAAATTGCAAATTATTTTCCCGGTAAGGGAATATTACATTTTTCACCAGCTAATCTCTCCGGAAAGCACCTGCTGGCAATCTGGCTTGAGCACCTTGCCATTTGTGCAATGAATAATCTTGCTGATGATGAAATCAGCCGGCTTATCTGCATAGATCAGACATGGCAGTTCACTCCAGTGGCCAAAAAATCAGCAATGCATCAGCTGGCAGATTATGCAGAGCTATACGGACAGGGCCTGACCAGGCCGTTGCCGGTATTTCCGAATGCCAGCTATGCCTGGGCGAGCAGTGATGCTGCGAAACGCGAGCGGATTGCGAAAGAAACATTCGAAGGAGGAAGATTTGGCCGCGGTGATGTCAAAGATGATTATATTCGCCTGGCGATACGCGGCGTGAACACACAGGTAATTGACGATCCGGAATTCGCCGGATTGGCAGATCGAATGTATGCGCTGATGCTTGCCAGCGGAGAGCGGTTATGAGCAACAAACTCGATCCGATTGTGCTGGATGCAGGGCAAACGCTGGATCTGGATCTGGCGGGCATCAAATTGATTGAGGCCAGTGCCGGTACGGGGAAAACCTACGCCATCGGTAACCTCTATTTGCGCCACATACTGGCAGGACGCAGTGTGCGTGAGATTCTCGTGGTGACTTTTACGAATGCAGCAACGGAGGAATTGCGTGGTCGAATTCGCCAACGATTGTATGAAGCGCTTCGAGTAGTGACCCGGATCTCAACGCTCGATGATGAATTCCTGAACCTATGGATGCATCAAATTGAGAACTCGGGAGACGCCGAATTACAACTGGCGATTAATCGCCTGAAGCTGGCCGTTCGTACCATGGATGAAGCTGCTATCTATACCATTCATGGATTCTGCCAGCGCGCCCTGACAGACCATGCGTTCAATAGCGGTCAGGCATTTCAGGTAGAGTTAATCAATGATGACAGTGACCTGTGGGGTTCTGCCATGAAGGATTGGTGGCGCCAGCAATCCTATGAACTGGATCGCATTGAGCTTGGCTTTTTTGTGGATGCATTGGGCAATCTGCCTGGTTTTATCAAATGGCAACTGCCGCTTAGAACGGCTTTCAATAGCACCATAATCCCCGTGATCGAGGCTGATCTGCAAGCCATGTTCGGCCGGTTTCACGGGATGCAGAAACAGATTGAGACAGTTGCAGAGACCTGGCGCAAGAGAAGCGGTGAGTTGCAGGATGTGCTGCGTAATTCTCCCGCCTTGAGTCGCGGCCCGTACCGGAATGATTTGCTGGGAAGCCTGATTACAGAGTGGGATGCCTATTTTTCCTCTGAGCATTTGTTGCCGATATCCGCTAGTCTGGAAAAATTGTCAGCGAAATACCTTCAGGAACATTCCAAACCAAAAAAAAGAGGCACAGACCTGCAGCTTGAAGACCCATTCTTTATCGATTGCCAGCAAATCTGGGATAGCAAACAGAGAATGCAACAAGAATTCAAAATCGTTGCATTGCAGGAAGCAACTGACTATGCGCGTGAGCAGGTGGAAAAAACCAAACGGAGCAGCCATATCCTGTCCTTCCAGGACCAGTTGACCTGGTTGAATGAGGCTCTGGAACATTCCTCCGAGCTTGCAGTGAACCTTCGCAGCAGCTTTCCTGTGGCATTAATCGATGAATTTCAGGATACGGATGCGATTCAGTATGGCATTTTCCGCGCGCTTTATTTCGATCAGCAAGCAACCAGTCTAATCATGATAGGTGATCCCAGACAGGCAATCTACAGCTTCAGGGGCGGTGATATTTTTACCTACATGAAGGCAAAACTGGATGCGAGAGGTCATCATTACACGCTGAATACCAATTGGCGATCCACCCCTGAACTGATTACTGCTATCAACTCGGTTTTTGGATTCCGAGAGGCGCCATTTATCTATTCCGATGCGATTGATTACCGGCCAGTGAGCGCTGCTGCGAAGAAAAACCAGGCTGTGTTACGGGACAATGGCGTTCCTGCAAAAGCGCTGACGATCTGGCAGATTCCCGGCAAAGAAAACGGCCAGCCGCCGGGCAGGGAAGAGACCAGAGAAGTAATCCATCAGGTTGTCTCGAATGAAGTGATGCGTCTGATTGAAGGAGGTATGCAGGGGCAACTAATGCTGGGTGAGAGAACGGTCAGGCCGGGGGATATTGCGGTGCTGGTTAGAAGTATTCGCGAGGGATCTGCGCTGCGGCTGGCCTTGTCTGAAATCGGTATTCACAGTGTTACCGTGGGTCGTGAAAATGTGTTTCAGACAGATGAGGCGATTGGTTTGCTGTGGTTACTGGAAGCCATCATTCAGCCAACCGATCGCGATGCTGCACGGAAAGCACTTGGCAGCAGCCTGCTTGATTACGATTATCAAGCCATGGCTGCCATTATAGAGCACGAGACAGCCTGGCTTGAATGGGTCGAACAGATCGCCAGGCTCAATTGGTTGTGGCAGAACAGAGGATTCATGCCGATGTTCCAGGGGTTGTTACAGGATCTGGAAACCGGCATGCAACTGGCGGCGGCAGCCGACGCTGAACGTAAACTGACCAACACCCTGCATCTGGCAGAATTGCTCCAGCAAGCGGCTAAGAGCCATCCGGGACATGCAGCACTGTTGGCCTGGTTCAGACAACAGGTTGAAGCGTCAGACGGCACTGAGACCGAATTGCGGCTGGAAAGTGATGCGGAACTGGTCAAGATTGTCACCATCCACTCCAGCAAGGGGCTGGAATACCCCATCGTATTTGTACCGTACCTCTGGTCCTGCGTTCCGGTGCAAAAAAATGCTGAAATGATTCGCTACCATGATCAAGATAACCACAGCTATCTGGACTTCAATGCAAAAGAAAACAAGTACCACCTCTGCCTGGCGGAGAAGGAACGTCTCGGTGAGGATCTGAGACTGCTCTATGTGGCCCTGACCCGGGCCAAAGCAAAAGTCTACTTAGCCTGGGGTAATGTCGGCAGTGGTATTCACTCATCCGGCAGAACTGCGCTTGGCTATCTGTTGCAGCCGGATCAACGCGCGGTTGATTTGGATTCCAATCTCCCTCATCAATTCGATCCGGCTAGTGACACCGGAAAACATCTGGTGGACCTGGTGTCCGGCAGCGCTGACACGATTGAGGTGCTGCCACTGCCTTCAGTGGCAGATAATGCGCTCGAATATCAGGAGGCTGTGCCGCAAGCCGGGTTGTCTGCCGCTGAATTTACCGGAAAAATTGCCGCAGACTATATGGTCAGCAGCTTCAGCAGTTTAACCAGGGATATTCATCAGCCTGCACATGGCGGTAGTCCGCGCTTCACTGATGAGGTGCTCAATTTTCCTGCTGGTAGCCAGGTCGGTTTGTTTTTGCACCTGCTGCTGGAAAAAATGGATTTTGTTGCCGACATTGCCGACCAGGTGCGGGCTCTGGCGCATCAATTCGCACCGCGCTTCAATCTGGACGCGCACAAATATGAACACACTCTGATCGAATGGTTTCAGAACCTGGTGTCAACTCCTCTTAACTCAAACGGATTCTGTCTGGGACAGCTGCCACGGCAGCGACGCCTGGATGAACTGGAATTTGATTTTTCCGTCGAACGAATCCATGTGGTTAGTTTGAATAAGGTGTTGGAGCAGGCGGCAGGCAGACCGCTGGCCAACATTACTGTGGCTGATTTTCGAGGCATGATTACCGGCCTTATAGATCTCGTGTTCGAATTCGATGGTAAGTACTATCTTGCCGACTATAAAAGCAATTTCCTGGGTGGCGCTTTGGAAGACTATGCGCCGGACATACTGGAACAGGCGATATACGATCGGCGTTATGATTTGCAATACCTGATTTACTCGTTAGCATTACATCGTTTTCTTGGACAAAGAGTGAGAGATTACAGCTATGCGCAGCATTTCGGCGGTGTTTATTATCTTTTTCTGCGCGGTATGAGACCGCTGACTGGTACGGACTTCGGTGTGTTCTACAATTGTCCTGATGAACAACTGATTGAAACCCTGGATCAACAAATATTCTCGCCCATGGCGACTGTTGAGGTCGCATGAACAACCTGCTCTATAGTCTGATGAAGTCCGGCGACCTGTCACCCCTGGCGTATTTTTTTGCCAGGTTTATCGACGAGCAATCAACACAATCCGAACACCGCCTCCTGGTTGCCAGCGCGGCACTGGTTAGTGAACGAAACCAGCAGGGTGATGTCTGTGTGAATTTACGACAATATGCGGGACGAGCGCTCTTTGAATCCAGCCAGATATCAGGCCACGAAATGGTGCAGGGCCCTGAGATCGGGGAATGGCTGGAACAGCTGGCATCCGATCACTGCGTTGGTAAGCCGGGAGATCTGACCCCGCTGGTGCTGGAAGATGACAGATTGTATCTGGGCAAATTCTGGTGTTATGAAAACTGTGTAGTGGATGCAATCAGGTCGCGCCTGGAACAGGGTGCCACATATGACCCGGAGATCTTGCGAGCCGGCTTGCGGAGATTGTACCCGGACCCTGACAACAGTGATACGCCGGACTGGCAGACGATCGCCTCGGCGATCACGCTCACACAACGATTCAGTATTATCTCAGGCGGGCCGGGAACCGGAAAAACTACCACAATAGTGAAAGTGTTGACACTCCTGTTGGAACAGAATCCGGATATGAGGATACGATTGGCCGCTCCGACGGGTAAGGCTGCCGCGCGAATGACCGAATCGATCCGCTCTTGCAAGAGTGATTTCGACCTGGATGAAGCGGTGATTGCTTTAATTCCGGAGCAGGCTGCAACCATTCATCGATTGCTTGGATACCAGGGCAGCCGCTTTCGATTTAATCAACATAACAAGTTGATTTTAGATTGTCTGGTAATTGATGAGGCGTCAATGATTGATCTGACATTGATGCATAGAATCTTTTTGGCGATGCCTGAGCATGCGAGAATCATTCTGCTTGGTGACCGCGATCAACTTGCTTCTGTGGATGCCGGAAATGTACTCGGTGACATCACCGGTCATGGTCAGGATATTGGTTACAGCGCAACCATGATTGAAACCCTCTCCACACTAACTGGGGTGAATGAGCAGCAGTTACCTGTGGATAGGCATGCGCCAGAGATTTCAAATAACATCGGCTTGCTCAAAACCAGCTATCGATTCGGTGAAAACAGCAGTATTGCCAAACTGTCACGCCTGGTAAATGCCGGGCAGGGTGAGGCTGCATTAGATGTTTTGCGAGATGATAACGAGCAGACAGCGTTGTTGTTGGCAAATGAAGAATCCGTATCGCAGGAATTGATCGATTGGGCAATAGACCGGTATTCCCTGTTTCTGCAGTGCAATGAAGTGGCAGCAGCCATGGATGCTTTCGAAAAAGCCCGCATTCTGTGTGCTGTGCACGATGGACCCTTTGGTAACGAGACTCTTAATCGGCTGATCACCGGGCAATTTGTGAAAAAGCGTCTGGTTGCATCAGGAGAAGATTATCAGGGCAGACCGATATTGATTACCAGAAATGACTATGAAGTTGAACTCTACAACGGGGATATCGGCATACTCTGGAAGGATGAAAGTGGTGATCTTCGCGCTTACTTCAGGCTGGCT